>NZ_RZTO01000180.1:0-9075 GCF_003997225.1 Mesorhizobium sp. M2C.T.Ca.TU.002.02.1.1 | reverse complement strand
GCCAAGGGAAGCGTCGCGCCAGATCGGCCTGCTCGATCAGCTCGATATCGACACCCATATCGCGCTGAACGCGGTTCTTGGCACGCTGCGCCTCGGCCCGCTCCGGCGTCGCCAGCACAAGATAGCCAGGCTCGTGCAGTCCGATGTCCGCCGGCTCGCCACCGACCGCAAGCCGGGTGCCGACCTCGCGCAGAAAGTCGAGGCTGAACTTCGACATTGCGATATTCGGCGGGGTGCCGAACTGCTGGCGTATGGCGCTGGTCGACAGCGAAGAGGAAGAGGCGGTGTAGTAGGGATCCCGCTCGATAACGGCGATGCTGCCATCGAAATCCGGATTGGCGGAGAGGAAATAGGCGATCGAGCTGCCGACGACGCCTCCGCCGACGATCACCACATCGTAGTTTGCGCTCATTCCGGTAGCGTTCCCCTTGTCTCAAATGTCGTGGTTGCGGCAAAGATTCGATACTTTTGTCCGCTGCCAAGCCCTTCAAGGACACTCATAACCTAGGCTAATGACGAGAAAAAGGGGTTTGACGCGAAAATCAGAATACATTATCCAATTTTTACGCATCCGCTGCCGGCTGGGCCGCGCAGCCGTCCCAGGAGTGTTCAGTGGGTTTCATCGCGCCCCGTCTCGACGTCATCAAGCCAAGTCCGAGCATGGCGGTTACGGCCCGCGCGATCGACATGCGCGCGGCCGGCATCGACGTCATCAGCCTGAGCGCCGGCGAGCCGGATTTCCCGACGCCGGCGCATGTCGTCGAGGCGGCCTATGCGGCGATGCGCCGGGGGGAGACCCGCTATACGGCGGTGGACGGCACGGTGGCGCTGAAGAAAGCGGTGGCCGACAAGTTCAGGCGCGAGAACGGCCTCGACTACAGGCCGTCGGAAATCACTGTCGCCGGCGGTGCGAAGCAGATCATCTACAACGCCCTGCTGGCAACGTTGGCGCCGGGCGACGAGGTGATCGTTCCCGCGCCCTATTGGGTTTCCTACACCGACATCGTGCTTCTGGGGGAGGGCAAGCCCGTGGTTGTTCCCTGCGGCGAGGAGCTTGGCTTCAAGCTCACGCCGTCGGCGTTACGGGCCGCCATCACCGGGCGCACGAAATGGCTGCTCATCAACACCCCGTCCAACCCGACGGGCGCAGTCTATGGCCGTGACGAGCTTGCCGCCTTGGCGGCAGTGCTGCTCGACCATCCGCATGTCCATGTGCTGACCGATGACATCTACGAGCACATCCTGTTCGATGGGCGCGCCTTCCACACGATCGCCAGTGTCGAGCCGCGGTTGAAGGAGCGTACGCTGACGGTCAACGGCGTCTCGAAAGCCTATGCCATGACAGGCTGGCGGATCGGCTATGCCGGCGGGCCGGAACCGCTGATCCGCGCGATGGCGACGGTGCAGAGCCAGAGCACGTCGAACCCGTCCTCCATCTCGCAGGCCGCGACGATCGCCGCGCTGGACGGCCCGCAGGATTTCTTGGCGCCGCGCGCGCTCGAGTTCCAGGCCCGGCGCGATCGCGCCTTGGAGCTGCTGCGGGCAATCCCCGGCCTTTCCTGCCGGACGCCTGAAGGAGCCTTTTACCTCTATCCCGACTGCTCGGCCCTGATCGGCCGCCGGCGTCCGGACGGTTCCGTTGTCGGCAGCGACGACGATCTTTCGCTCTACCTGCTCGATCACGCGCGGGTGGCGGTGGTGCAGGGCTCGGCCTACGGCCTGTCGCCGCATTTCTGCATCTCCATAGCCACGTCGATGGACCTGATCGAGAAGGCGATCGGCCGCATCGCCGAGGCGGTCGAAGCGCTGCGGTAGAGCCGCGATGGACCTGAACCTCGTCCGCGAACTTATCGACCTTGTCTCGCGCTCACCGATTGGCGAAGTGCAGATCGAGCGCGACGGGATTCGCATCCGCATTGCCAGGCAGGTGTTGTCGCCCGCATTCCAGACCCAATCGCATACGCAGCCCGTTTCGGCTTCCGACACGTCCGCCGCTCCGGGTTCAAGCCCCACCGTCGCGACCATTCCGCGGCATTCGATCCGCGCGCCGCTGACGGGCGTGTTCTATCGCTCCGCCGGCGAGGGCGAGCCACCGCTCGTCTCGGTAGGCGATCTGGTCGAGGAGGGGCAGAAGATCGGCGTCCTCGAAGCCATGAAGACATTCAACGTCGTGGAGGCCGATCGCGCCGGCAGGATTGTCGAGGTCGCGTTCGAGGACCATGCCGCCGTGCAGTCCGGCGACGTGCTGTTCGTCCTGGAAGAGGCGGGTTGAACGCCATGTTCGATACCGTCCTTATCGCCAATCGCGGTGAGATCGCGCTGCGCATTCTGCGCGCCTGCCGCGATCTCGGCCTTCAGACGGTGGCGGCCTATTCGGAAGCCGACGCGAGCCTTCGCCATGTCGGGCTGGCGGACAAGGCGATCTGCATCGGGCCAGCGGCCTCGGCCGACAGCTATCTCAACGTCGCCGAGATTATCACCGCAGCGCAGCTCACAGGCGCCGGCGCGATCCATCCCGGCTACGGCTTCCTGTCGGAGAACGCCGCCTTCGCTGAGGCGGTGGAGGATGCCGGCCTTGTCTTCATCGGGCCGTCCGCGGCGGCGATCCGCACCATGGGCGACAAGGTTGCGGCCAAGCGGGCAATGATGGCTGCCGGCGTGCCCTGCGTTCCGGGTTCGGAAGGCGCGCTGGCGCAGGACGAGCAAGCGGTGCGGGCCATCGCCCGAGCCGTCGGTTATCCGGTCATCGTCAAGGCGGCCGGCGGCGGCGGCGGGCGCGGCATGCGCATCGTGCGCGAGGAAGGCGCGTTGATCGAAGCCGTGGCATTGGCACGAGAGGAGGCCGGACGAGCCTTCGGCAACCCGCAAGTCTATCTGGAAAAATTCCTCGAGCATCCGCGCCATGTCGAGATCCAGATCCTGGCCGACCGGCATGGCGCGGCTGTCTGGCTCGGCGAGCGGGACTGCTCCATGCAGCGCCGCCACCAGAAGATCATCGAGGAAGCGCCGGCGCCCGGCATCGCTCGCGCGGCGATCGCCGGGATCGGCGATCTTTGCGCCCGCGCCTGTGTCGAGATCGGCTACACGGGGGCGGGTACGTTCGAGTTCCTCTATGAGGACGGGCGTTTTTATTTCATCGAGATGAATACCCGCGTGCAGGTGGAGCATCCGGTCACCGAGCTCATCACCGGCATCGACATCGTTCGCGAGCAGATCCGGATCGCCCAGGGCAAGCCCCTGTCCTTCAAGCAGGAAGACATACGCATCGAGGGCCACGCCGTCGAATGCCGCATCAACGCCGAGGACCCCTACAGCTTTCGGCCGCATCCGGGACGGGTCGAGCGCTGGACGCCGCCAGGCGGCCCGGGGATCCGCGTCGAGTCGCATCTCTACTCCGGCTACACCGTGCCGCCGCACTATGATTCCCTGGTCGCCAAGCTGCTCGCGCATGGCGCCACCCGGGCCGATGCGATCCGCAGGATGAAGGGCGCGCTGGCCGAGATGGAGACGGTCGGCATCGCCACCAACGCGCCGCTGCACGGCATGTTGATGGAGGAGCCAGGTTTCGCGGCCGGAGGTTTCGACATCCACCACCTGGAACGCCTGATCGAAGGCGGCCTGCTCGACGGACGAGCACAGCGATGACGGCCGAGGAGATCGAGAGGCTTGCCGCATGGTGCGCGGCCGCGGGTGTCGGTGAGATCGAGCTGGCGGAGGCCGGCTTTTCGCTTTGCCTGCGTATCCAGCCGGCCGGTCCTGCGCCGCGCGCGACGGCAAGCGAAGCGCCGCGGGCCGAGGTTCTGAAGACGGTTCGCGCGCCGGGCGTCGGCGTGTTCCGTCTCGTTCATCCGATGACCGGCCATCCGGTCGTCGAACGCGGGCAGCGGGTCCGGAAGGGCGAGACTGTCGGCGTCCTGCAGATCGGCTCATGCCTCAAGGGCGTGGTTGCGCCGGCGGACGGCAAGCTGGGGGTTGCCTTGGCCGAGGATGGCGCGGTCGTCGGCTACGGCACACCGCTCTACGAGTTGCTGTGACATGAATTCTGGGGAAGTCGCCATGACGGGCAGCGGGCTTGAAGTCGATATCAATTCGGACATGGGCGAAGGCTTCGGCGCCTACAGGCTGGGCGACGACGCGGCGATCCTCGATATCGTGAGCTCGGCCAATGTCGCCTGCGGTTTCCACGCCGGCGACCCGGAGATCATGGCGGCGACCTTTTCCATGGCGCGAGCCAAGGGGGTCGCCGTCGGCGCGCATCCAAGCTTCGCCGATCTGTGGGGGTTCGGACGCCGCACCATTCCGCATTCGGCGGACGAGATCGAAAGGCTGGTCGCATACCAGATCGGCGCAGCGCAGGCGCTTTCCGCCTATGCCGGACACCCGATCCGCTACGTGAAGGCGCATGGCGCGCTGGGCAACCTCACCCAGACCGATCGCGGCGTCGCCGAAGCCGTCACACGCGCCGTCAAAGCCGTCGACCCCAGCCTGATCTGCCTGGCGATTGCGCTCGGCTTCCAGGACAGGATCGCGCGCGAGGCAGGCTTGACCGTCAAGTCGGAGATCTTCGCCGATCGCGCCTATACGCAAGAGGGGTTCCTGGTCTCGCGCAAGCTGGAGGGCGCTGTCATCCACGACGCCGCAGCGGCGGCGGAGCGGGTCGTGCGCATGGTCAGGCAGGGCGCGATCGAGACGATTTCCGGACAATTGCTGAAGACGCCGATCGACTCGATCTGCGTTCACAGCGACACGCCGGCGGCGGTCGCCATCGCCGCCCGCGTGCGCGCCGGGCTGGAACAGAGCGGTGTAAGGGTCAAGGCGTTCGCCTGAGGGCCGGCCGCTCACGGCTCACAGCGCCCGCGCCGGGCGTTCAGACGGCGTCGAGTCCCTGTTCGAGGAAGCGGTCGAGCTGTTCCATCTCCTGGGGCGTGAGGTTGATGCCGTCCCGTCTCGACTTCTCACGGGCGAGGAACCGCCTCTGCGAAGGCAGGCGCGCGCCCTGGCCGAGGATCGCCTCGAACAAAGCTTCTGCCCGGGAGAAAGGACTTCCAGGGCGACCGGCGGCGAAAGCTTCCGGCGACAGGGCGATGACCAGCTCGCCATGCTTCGGATAGAGCGTCGTGGTGCCGAGCAGATCGAGGGCCTCGCGGCTCGTCAGGTCGCCGAGCATGGCGCCGGCGAGCAGCTCGATCATGGTGCCGATGGCCGAGCCCTTGTGCCCGCCGAAGGAGAGCATGGCGCCGCCGAGCGCTGCTGCGGGGTCGGTCGTCGGCCTGCCGTCCGAATCGATCGCCCAGCCTTCCGGCAATTGTTTGCCGGCACGACGATGCAGCTCGATTTCGCCGCGCGCCGCGACTGAAGTGGCAAAGTCGAAGACATAGGGCGGATGCTCCTGGCGCGGCCAGCCGAAGGCGAAGGGATTGGTGCCAAGCAGGGGTCTTGAACCACCCGTCGGTGCGACGGTCGCGTAGCTTGGACACATGGCTAGGCCAGCCAGACCGGCGTCGGCCAGCGCCTCGACCTCGACCCAGAGGGCTGAAAAATGAACCGCGTTGTTGATCGCCAATGCCGCGATGCCGGTCGCGCGCGCCCGCTCGACCAGCACGGGCAGGCCGAGCTCGAAGGCTGGATTGGCGAAGCCGCCTTTGGCGTCCACCTTCACGATTGCCGGCGCGTCCTGCGGCAGCAATTCGGGCACCGCCTTCGGCTCGGCCTTTCCGGCCTTGACGGTGCGCAGCGCGCCCTCGATGCGATAGATGCCGTGCGATTTGCAGGCGTCGCGTTCCCCGGCGACGATGGCGCGCGTGATCGCGCCGGCCTGGGCGGGGTTGAGCCCGGCCTTGCTGAAGATCGCCCCGACGCGCTCATGCAGGGCTTCGATGGTGAGGGCGGTTGTGCTGCTCATTCTGGCCTTCGCGTTTGCCCGCAGAGCATGCGCCTGCGGGTCAGGAAAATTGCAGCTCGCTCGCGAAGGTTCTCAGATCCTGCGCGAGCAGGCCGGGTTGCTCGAAGGCTGCAAAATGCCCGCCGCATGGCATGGTTGTCCACCGGCGCACGTTGCGAAAAACCCGTTCGACCCAGCTTCTTGGCGGCATCTGCAATTCCTTCGGAAACAGCGCTACCGCGAGCGGAACCTCGATCCGCGCGCCAGGCGGAAATGTCAACGGCCGCGCGCGGGTCTCCCAATAGAGACGCATGGACGAGGCGACGGTTCGCGTGAACCAGTAGAGCGAGATGTTGGCGAGGACTTCGTCGCGGGAGAATGCGGCGTTGTCCAGATCGCCGTCGCAGTCGCTCCAGTCTCGGAACTTTTCGATCATCCATGCCGCCAGCCCGACGGGCGAATCGGTGAGCCCGTAGGCAAGGGTCTGGGGGCGTGTTCCCTGAATGTGGCTGTAGGCGCCGTGGAGGTCCGCCCACCGGGCTTTCTCTCCCAGGAAGGCGCGTTCTTCCGTGGTGAGATCGCCGCCGGGGCCTGGATCATGCGATGGCGAATACGAGCCGGGAACGAAATTCAGATGCACGCCGGCGAGATTGCCGGGATAGGCATGCGCCAGGATGGTCGACACGCTGGCGCCGAGGTCACCGCCCTGCGCCAGGTAGCGCTCATAGCCCAGCCGGCCCATCAGTTCCGCCCAGAGGTCGGCGACGGCAAACAGGTTAAGGCCGGCCTTGGTCGGCCGTCTCGAAAAGCCGTATCCGGGGATCGAAGGGATCACGACGTTGAATGCATCCTCCTGTCTCCCGCCATTGGCAAGCGGATCGGACAGGAGCGGCAAAAGCCTGATGAATTCGCAAAAGCTGCCCGGCCAGCCATGGGTGAGAATGACCGTTCTGGCGGTTGGGACCGCGGCGCGGACATGGATGAAATGAATGGTCTGGCCACCGATATCGGTCTGGTAGTGCGGAAGGGCGTTCCAGGCGGCTTCGTGTTCGCGCCAGTCGAAGCCTGTGCGCCAGCGCTCAACGAATCGCCGCAGTTCCTCCCGCTCCGTCCCTTGGGCCCAGCCGATTTCCTGCAATTGGTCCGGCTCGCGCCAGCCTGAAATGCGCTGCTTGAGGTCGTCGATTTCAGACTGTGCGATCTGGATCGTGAAGGGTCGGATATCCGTTGACATGTTCGCTCGCCGATATGGGTTGAGCCAGTCGATATCGTTGCTTGTCGTCGTTCCGGCCGTCATGCTGGTCGGAGGCCGCCGGCGCTGATGTTCCGCGCGGCGACGAACGCGTCAAGCTGCTGCCTGGCAGTACGCAGTGCTTGGGTCGCCGCTTCGATCGAGACCGGCAAAAAACGCAGGCGCGCGCCGACCGGCGCTTGCGCGAGCCGCCAGAGATCGGCCTCGATCACGGTTGCGATTTTCGGGTAGCCGCCGCAGGTGTTGGCGTCGGCAAGCTGGATGATCGGTTGGCCGGATGGCGGCACCTGGACGGTACCGGGGACGATGCCATGCGAGAGCAGCTCCCTTGGCGAGGCAAGCGAGAGCGTTTCTCCGGACAAACGATAGCCCATGCGATTGGCTTCGCTGGTGATCTTCCATTCGCTTCCGGTGAAGGCCGCATGCGCCTGCGCCGTGAAGCTGTGGAACTCGGCAGCGGGAAGCACCCTCAGTTCGATCGCAGAGGCGGTAGCGTTGCCGGGGATTTGCCGCTCTTCCAGCGCCACGCCAAGCCCTGCTGGAGGAAGCGCGCACATCGCGGTGTTGAGCCGAAGCCGGTCGCCGCGCGCAAGGCCGCGCCCGGCCAACCCGCCGAAACCAGCTTTCGCATCCGTCGCGCGCGATCCCATGACGGATGGCAGGTCGAGCCCGCCGGCGAAGGCGATGTAGGAACGCGCGCCTGCGTGCGGCGCTTCCACAAGAAGCGTCTCGCCCGCGCGGATGGCGGTTGCCCACCAGGGCGGACACCGCCGATCATCGATACGGATCGGGCAGTCGGCTCCCGTAATGGCCAGCGCGGTGTCGACATGTGCCTTGAGCCGGAAGGGATGGAGCGCGATCTCCAGCCCCGCGGCCGATCGGTCATTGCCCAGCATGAGATTGGCGATCGCCAGCGCCTGGCTGTCCATCGCGCCGCCATGGCTGATCCCGAGCGACAGATGGCCCGGACGGCCGAGGTCCTGGACAGTGTTCGGAAGACCGGTGGTCAGGATCTCGATCATTGCTCTATGCCCGCAATCTCGAATTGGATCTTGTCTCCCGGCCTCAGCAGCACAGGCGATTGCGCCTCGATGTCGAAGAGCCTCACGTCGGTGTGGCCAATGATGTGCCATCCCGACGGGGCGGTCATCGGCATGATGCCCGCCTGCGCACCGCCGATGATGACGGCGCCTTCGGCCACTTTCAGGCGGGGGTTCTTGCGCCGTGGCCAGGTGAGCCGCGGGTCGAGACCGGACAGGTAAGGAAAGCCCGGCATGGCCCCGATAGCGGCGACCGAATAGGTCGCGGCCGCGTGACGATTGACTGTCTCTTCCAGCGACAGCCCGCAATGCGCGGCCCAGCCAGCAAGGTCTTCGCCACGCGAGCCGCCGTAATGCACGGGAATCCGGTGCAAGGTGCCAGTGGCTGTTTGCGGATCGGTGCCGGCCCAAAGCGATTGCAGTTGCTCGCCGACACGCGATGCGTCCGTAACGAGCGGGTCGAAGAGCACCAGCAGGTTGTTCATGCCGGGGACCGTCTCACGCACGCCGTCGAGGCCTCGTGCGGCTTCGGCAACAGCCCAGACCAACTCTTGAACGGCGTCGTCGAAGCTTGGCTGCGCGCCATCGAGAAGCAGCGCGCCTGATCCCGCAAGGCTGATGCGCGGCGCCGGCCCAATGGTCATGAGCGGTCAGTCCTTCACCGGCACCGTGTAGTTCAGGATCAGGCGGCCGCCATCTGGATAAATGGTCTGACCGACGATGTAGGAGGCATCGTCGCTGGCGAGGAAGGAAGCGACGCTGGCGATCTCCGATGGCTCGCCGCAGCGCCCGCTCGGCGTTCGCGACAGGATGGTCTGCCGCTGCGCCTCGCTGGCCATCACCGAGCTCTTGACCATGTCGGTCAGGATTGTGCCCGGTCCGATGGCGTTGACGCGGATGTT
>NZ_RZTO01000017.1:0-20291 GCF_003997225.1 Mesorhizobium sp. M2C.T.Ca.TU.002.02.1.1 | reverse complement strand
CACAAGGGGAGGGTAAAGAGCGTCACCGCCCGCCGATGACGCCGATGTAATCCGACACCCAGCGGTAGTAGGGCACGCACTGGTCGTTCTGGCTGGCGCATTTCGACACCGGCGTCTTCCAGAACTTGATCTTGTCGAAATTCTCGTAGCCGTTGGTCTTGCAGCCTTCGTCGGTCAAAAGCTCGTTGCCCTTGCAGGCGGCGGGCACGACGGGCAGCGAGCCGAACCAGGCCGAGACGTCGCCCTGGACCTTCGGCGACAACGAGTGCTCGAGCCACATATAGGCGCAGTTCGGATGAGCGGCGTCGGCTTCCATCATGGTGGTGTCGGCCCAACCGGTGACGCCTTCCTCCGGCACGGTCGAGGCGACCGGCTTCTTGGCGGCGACCAGCGTGTTGACCTGATAGGGCCAGGAGCCGGAAGCGACCACGCCTTCGTTCTGGAAGTCGTCGACCTGGATCGCGGCATCATGCCAGTAGCGGCCGACCAGCGTTCGTTGGGTGCGCAGGAGATCGAGCGCCGCCTTGTACTGGTCTTCGTTCAGCTCGTAGGGATCCTTGATGCCGAGTTCCGGCTTGTGGAACATCAGGTAATTGGCGGCATCCGCGATGTGGATCGGACCGTCATAGGCCTGGACGCGGCCCTTGTTCGACTTGCCGTCGGGCAGCTTCATTTCCTCGAAGACGACGTTCCAGCTCTTGGGCGCTTCCTTGAAGACGTCGGTGTTGTACATCAGGATGTTCGGGCCCCACTGGTAGGGTACGCCGTAGTGCACCTTGTCGACGGTGAACCAGGGCGCGTCCTTCAGGCGGTCGTCGACGGTCTTCCAGCTCGGGATCAGATCGGTGTTGATCGGCTGCACGCGCTTGCCGGCGACGAGGCGCAGCGATGCATCGCCCGAAGCGGTGACGAGGTCGAAACCGCCCTCGTTCATCAGCGAGACCATCTCGTCCGACGTGTTGGCGGTCTTGACGTTGACCTTGCAGCCGCTTTCCTTCTCGAAAGCCGTCACCCAGTCATAGTTCTTATCGGTCTCGCCGCGCTCGATGTAGCCCGGCCAGGCAACGATGTTGACCTGCCCTTCGCCCTTGCCGAGTTCCTTGACCTGGGCCATGGCCTGACCGGAAAAAGTCAGCGCGACAGTCAGCGCCGTGCACGACTTCAGGAATGCATTCATCATCGATCTCCCATTGCTAGGGGCAGCGCTCTCAGGGCGCGGCTTTGTTCCCTGGGCGAAAGGTGCTGTGAAAAATCCGGTTTCGCAAATTCATTTATCAGAAAGCCGATATCGGTTTTTCCGATAGTGATATTGGACGCAATTCCGAACGGAAAACCGCTTCACACTTTTCCTGGAATTGCTCTGATCAAAGCCGCTGCCGCGCCATGCGCTGCGACTGCGCTAGGCCGATAAAGTCGCGCGCGGCCTGCGGCAGGCCGGAGCCGCGGCGCCAGACCGTGCCGACCTGCACCACCGGCAGCGAGCCGGAAACATCGCGCGATTCGATGCGGTCGCCTTCCAGCGACCAGGGCCGGTAGACGAGGTCGGGCAAAAGCGCCACGCCGGCGCCCGTGGCGACAAGGCTGCGCACCGCTTCCACCGATCGCGTGCGGAAGGCGACATGGGGTCTCGCGCCGATCGCCGACAGCAATTTGCCGGTGTTTTCCTCGATCTCGTCGACGGTGAGCATGATCAGCGGCTCGGACGCGATGTCGCCGATCGAGATGATGTCGGCGCTGGCGAGCCTGTGGCTGAGCGGGACCCAGAGGCGGTAGGCCGAGACCTCCAGGATTTCCGACTGCAGCGCCGTGCGGTCCCGCAGGTTGGACGTCACCATGACGGCGATGTCGAGCTTGCCGCCGACCAGAAGGTGCTCGAGATAGTCGCCATTGTCTTCGATCGCCGAGACCTCGACGCCGGGGTAGGCGCGGCGGTAGCGGGCGAGCAGATCGGACAGGACGTAGCCGGCGACCAGCGAAGTGACGCCGAGCTGCAGGCGGCCGCCGGCGGCCGCCTGCTCGCTGGAGAAGGAACGGCGTGCATCGGAGACATCGGCCAGGATCTTGGTCGCGTGGCGCAGGAACTGGTGGCCCTTGTGGGTGATGTTCAAGCCGCGCGGATGGCGCTCGAAGAGCTCGACGCCGAGGTCACTCTCCAATTCCTTGATCGCCTCGGTGACCGAGGACTGGGAAATCGACAAGTTCTGCGCTGCGCCCGAGACGGTGCCCTGCTCGGCGACGGCGACAAAGAACTGCAATTGGCGGATGGTGAAGGCCATGGCCGGACTAAACACCGGCGCGCGCGCGAAAGAAAGCCGGCGCAGCCCCGTTGTTTATGCCGGTGAAGATCGCTCATGCGAAACGCCAGTCATAGGTGTCGAGACCCTTGATCCTGGAGACGCGATAGACCGTCGCCGGCGGGAAGTTGCGCAAGGTGCCGCCGATCCGGACCGCCTCGAGATCGAGCCTGTCGAGGACGGCCTGGTCGAAGGGGCAGCGGCGGCCATAAGTGAACTGATAGAGAGCCGCGCCTGGCCGCAGACTGGCAAAGACGCCTTCCAGGATCGAGGATGATTTGCGCGGCGATATCAGCCGAAAGGGCAATCCGCTGACCACCGCGCCGACGACAGGGCCATCGAACAGCGGCAGATGGCGCAGGCCGACCGCGTCCATCTCGACAATGCGCGCCGAAGGGAAGCGGCGCGCGAGCAGAGCGGCAAAATCCGGATCGGACTCGACCAGCGTCAGGTCGTTTTCGCGCACGCCGCGCTGCAGCAGAGCGCGGGTGAAAGGACCGGTGCCCGGCCCGAGCTCCAGCACCGGACCCGTGTCGGGGCCGATCTCGCGCGTCATCAGCGCCGCCAGGCTCGGGCTGGAGGGCGTGACCGAGCCCATACGGAAGGGCGCCAGCGTCCAGGCCTTCAGGAAGGACAAAGCGTCATTTGCAGGCATGTTGACCTCATTGCTTACGCGGGCGATTCGAGTTGCCCGGCATGGACGAGGCGCTGTTTGGAGGTCGCGGATTGCATGGACATTGCGAACGGCGTGGCTTCGCGAAAGAAAAGGTTCGCCGCCGGCGGCAAGAACTGGCGCCATGTTTACGCAATCTTGACGCGATAGTCGGCCAGGCAAGAATTATCGAGAGATAGGACTGCAAGAGGTCTTCAATGCGTATCCTGCTGGTCGAGGACGAGCCGGAAATGGTTTCGGCGCTGCGGGCGGCGCTGAGGCGGCACGACATGGTGGTCGACCATGCCGGCTCGCTGCTGGAAGCGGAAGGATTCGTCGCCGTCGACGGCTATGACGCGATCCTGCTCGACCGGCAATTGCCGGACGGCGACGGGCTGACGCTGGTGCCGAAGCTTCGCGCCGCCAGAAACACGACGCCGGTGCTGATGCTGACGGCCCGGGGCGACACCGCCGACAAGGTCGACGGGCTCGACATGGGCGCCGACGACTATCTGGCCAAGCCTTTCGCCTTCGAGGAGTTGCTGGCCCGGCTGAGGGCATTGCTGAGGCGCCCGGCGGCGATCGAGACGCAAACGATCCGCGCCGGCCATCTTTCGCTCGATGTCGGCCACCGCGAGGCCTCGATCCGCGGCGAGCCGCTCGCCTTGCCGCGCCGCGAACTGCTGGTGCTGGAAGCGCTGATGCGGCGAACGGGGCGCATGGTGCAGCGCGAGGCCCTGATGGAGGCCGTGTTCGGGCTGGACGACGAGATCCAGTCCAACGCGCTCGACACCCATGTCTCGCGGCTGCGCCGCAAGCTCAGCGAAGCCGATGGCGGGGTCGTCATCAACGGCATACGCGGTGTCGGCTACCTGCTGCGCGAGACCACATGAACCTTCGCCGGCCGCGTTCGCTGAAATGGAGCCTGGTGCTGCGCATCGCCATCCTGCAATGCGTGATGCTGACGCTCATCATCGCCGGCATCATCGGCGCAATGCTCGCCACCGGCATCATTCCGCACGATTATGAGGACGGCACGATGGACGTGCTGGCGGATGCGGTGGTCCGCGACGCCAACGGGGCGCTGGCGCTGAAGGAAAATTCCGATCTGACCAAGTTGCGGTCGGATGTCCCGGACCTCTGGTTCATCATCCGCGACAAGGACGGGCACCGGCTTCAAGAAGGCACCGTGCCAGTTGCCTACCAGCCGTTCGTCGGATTGCTGGACAACATCAGCGATGCCCGCATCGACCTTGCCATCGGCGAAGCGGCGCCGCCGGGAGGCAAGATCCGCTGGACCGACACGGCGGCCGGCAATATCCAGATCATGAGCGGCACCAAGGGCGAGCTTTCGTTGCTGCGCGTTCTTGGGCAGGCGCCGGAACTCTTCCTGCAAGGGATTTTGCCGCTGGCCGGGCTGATGGCGCTGGCGACGCTGTTCGCGACGCCCTGGGTGGTGCGCGGCGCGCTTTCCGGCCTCGGCAACGCGGCGCGCGCGGCGGAGCAGATCGAGATAGACAAGCGCGGCGTGCAACTGCCGCTGGACGGCGTGCCGAAGGAAGTGACGCCGCTGGTCGATGCGGTCAACGCCGCCCTATCGCGCCTCGATGCCGGTTATGCGCGGCACAAGCGCTTCCTGACCGACGCCGCGCATGAGCTCAGAACGCCGGTCGCCATCCTCAACACGCGGCTCGCGGCGCTGCCGGCGACACCCGAGCGCGCCAGGCTCCTGCAGGACGCAGCGCGGCTGTCGACACTCGCCGACCAGTTGCTCGACCTGCAGCGGCTCGATCGCCAGGCCGAGCATTTCGGGCCGGTCGACCTCGTCCTTCTTGCCCGAAACGTCGTGGTCGACCTAGCGCCGTTGGCCTTCGCCGTCGGCTACGAGATGGCGTTCGAGCCGGCTAAGGAAAAGCTCTTCGTGCGCGGCGACCGCACGGCGATCGAGCGCGCCGTGACCAATCTCATCCAGAACGCGATCGACCATGGCGGCAAGGCCGGTCGCATCACCATCAGCGTCCGCCCGCCCGCGGTGATCGAGGTGCAGGACGAAGGCGACGGCGTGCCGGCATCCGAACGCGAGCGGATATTCGAGCCCTTCTACCGCCTGCACCCGCGGGATCATGGCGCCGGCCTCGGCCTCAACCTTGTCCGCGACCTGATGCAACTGCATGGCGGCAAGGTCGAGGTGCTCGACGGCAAGCAGGGCGGAGCCTGCTTCCGGATGATTTTCCCGAGCTGATGCACAGGCTTGCCGCCGCAGCAGTCCGGCCGGTTTGACATCGGCACGATTCGTAACTAACTAAGTTACATGAAACGCAATAGCCGACTGTCCTCGACCCTGCACATTCTCGTCCATATGGCCGAGGCGCCTGACCGGGCGCTGACGTCCGAAGAGCTTGCCGGCTTCATCCACACCAATCCGGTGGTGGTGCGCCGCACCATCGCCGGGCTGCGGGAGGCGGGCATCGTCACTTCGTCGCGCGGCCATGGCGGCGGCTGGCAGCTCGGCCGCGCGCCGGACAGGATTTCGCTGGCCGAGATCAGCGCCGCGCTTGGCGAGACGCTGTTGCCGTTCAGCACCGAACCGGAAAGCCCCGGATGCCTGGTCGAGCAGGCGGTGATCGCCGTGCTCGACGATTTCCGCCTGGAGGCGGAAAGGCTGCTCGCCGAGCGGCTCAGCCATATCACGCTGGCCGACCTGACGGCCGATTTCCGCCGCCGTTATGACCTGATTGGAGTATCCAGCCATGCATTATGATGTCATCGTCGTGGGCGGCAGCTTTGCCGGGCTGTCCGCCGCCATGTATGCGGCGCGGGGCCGACGCAAGGTGCTGGTGATCGACGCCGGCCAGCCGCGAAATCGCTTTGCCGAGCACTCGCATGGCTTCTTCGGCCAGGACGGACGGGCGCCGGCGGACATACTGGGCGAGGCCAGGGCACAGCTGCTTGCCTATCCGGCTGTCACGATGATCGAGGGTCGCGCCAAGCGGGCCGCCATCGCCGGCACCGGCTTCGAGGTCGAGATGGACAATGGCGAGGGTTTCGGCGCGACGCGGCTGGTGCTCGCCACCGGCGTTCGGGACATCCTGCCGGACGTCCCCGGACTTGCCGGGCAGTGGGGCAAGACGGTGCTGCATTGCCCCTATTGCCACGGTTACGAGGTGGCCGGCGGGCCGCTCGGCGTGCTGGCCACCGGACCGATGTCGCTGCACCAGGCCGAGCTGATCTCCGACTGGGGCGACGTCACGCTGTTCGCCGACGGCTTGTTCGAGCCGGACGCGGACCAGGCGCGGGTCTTGGAGAAGCGCAACATCCGCTTCGAGCCGGAGAAGGTGAGCGAGGTGCGGGACGACGGCTCCGACGGCCTGGTCGTCAGGTTCGATGGAAACCGCAGCGCAAGCGTGCGGGCGCTGTTCACCGCGCCGCGCAACGAAATGGCAAGCCCGCTGGCCGAGCAGCTGGGCTGCGTCTTCAACGAAGGCCCGCTTGGCCGGGCGATCGTCGTGGACGACAAGCAGCAGACATCGGTGCCCGGCGTGTTCGCGGCCGGAGACGCGGCGCGGATGATGCACAACATCGCCTTCGCGGTGTCCGGTGGCGCGATGGCCGGAGTTGCGGCACATCAGTCGCTGGTGTTCGGTTAGCCTTATTTCCTTGGCTGACGTCAGGCCGCCGCAATGGTCAGGCGCGCCCCGGCATGGGTCAGCGCGGCGGCGATGTCGGGCGGCGGCGGCTGGTCGGTGGCGAGCTCGGAAAAGCCGTCGAAGCCGCAGACCCTGACCAGCCCCTGACGGCCGAACTTGGTATGGTCGGTGACGACCAGCGAGCGCTGGCCACGCGACAGCACCATGCGGGCGAACTCCGCCTCCTCCAGCTCGTAGTCGGTCAGGCCGGCGGCGGCATCGACCGCGCCGATCGAGATCACCGCATGATCGACCGAAAAGCGGCTGACGAACTCGATCGCCGAAATGCCGAAAGCAGCACCCGAATCGCTGTGCAGCTCGCCTCCCGCCATATAGACCTTGTTGCCGTTCACCGTCGCCAGCGTGCGGGCAATGTCGGAGGAATTGGTGACCACCGTCAGCCGGCGATGGCCGAGCAGCTCGCGCGCCAGGAAGGATGTGGTCGTGCCGGTATCGAGCATGATCGCCTCGCCATCGCGGATCGTGGCCGCGACCATCCTGGCGATCAGCCGCTTGGCTTCGGCATTCTCGCGCATGCGCCGCTCGAACGGCGCCTCGCCCATGATCGAGGCAAGGCCCACGGCGCCATGCATCTTCAGCACCGACCCGTCGTCGGCGAGCGGCTTGACGTCGCGCCGCACCGTTTCCAGCGAGACGCCGAGACGTTCGGCAAGGCTGGCTATGGTGATCGTGCCCTCCTCGTTGAGGAGGCGCAGGATTTCGCCATGCCGTTTCGAATGGATCATATGGATGTCCGGAAATTTTGACCGAATTTAAGGTTTTGGCAACGCTTTGAAAGGAGTCGCTTATATTTTCGGGCAAAACACCCAAAAAAGGTCACAGCTTTTGATTGACAGCTCTGCCACGCCGGCATGACACTGACCTCGTGACAGGTTCGGAACTGCCACGGGAGGGTGATGGCAGAGCCGCAGCCTAGTGACCAGATCGCCTGGAACCAGCCGGGCGCGAGCTTTTATCGAATCCGCGGGGGCGGATGCCGGGATACCATGCCTGGCCAAGGGGCTCGTCGGTGCGGTGCGGGATACCGATCCTGGCGTCTCGCACCGACGAGGCTTTTTTGTTTTGTCCCATCGTCGTTTTCCGCGGGACCGGCTGAGGCCGGAGCGAAGCCGTGAGTGCCGAAGACCGCATCCGCGCCCTGCCGTGCTGGAACGGCAGCATCGAGATCGAGCCGCTGCCGGGTGGCCTCAGCAACGCCAATTTTGTCGTCACCGATGCGGCCGGGCGGCATGTCGTGCGCTTCGGCCAGGACTTCCCGTTCCACCACGTCTTCCGCGAGCGCGAGGTGATGACGGCACGGGCGGCGCATGCGGCGGGATTCGCGCCGGCCGTGCACTATGCCGAGCCCGGCATCCTGGTGACGGAATTCCTCGGCGCCAAGACCTTCCTCGCCGAAGACGTGCGGGCTGATCTCGACCGTGTCGCCGGGCTGCTGCGCGCGTTCCATCGCGAGATGCCGAACCACGTCTCCGGCGCCGGCTTCATGTTCTGGGTGTTCCACGTCATCCGCGACTATGCGCGCACACTGGACGAAGGCGGCAGCCGCAAGAAGGGTGAGCTGCCGCGCTACCTGTCTTTGGCCGACGAGCTCGAGCGGGCGCAGAAGCTGTTGCCGATCGTCTTCGGCCACAACGATCTTTTGCCGGCCAATATCCTCGACGACGGCAAGCGGCTGTGGCTGATCGATTTCGAATATGCCGGCTTCAACACGGCGATGTTCGATCTTGCCGGCGCCGCCTCCAATGCCGGCCTGAGCGATGACGAATCCTTCGCCTTCCTGACCGCCTATTTCATGAAGGAGCCGGACAGCGAAATCCGCCGCTCGCACGCCGCCATGCAATGCGCCTCGCTGCTGCGCGAGGCGATGTGGAGCATGGTCTCCGAGCTTTATCTCGACGCGCCCGGCATCGACTATGTCGCCTATACCGAGGAAAACCTCGTGCGGCTCGACGCAGCGCTGGAGAACTACCGGACGAAATACGGGACCAAGCCATGACTTTGCCCAGCCATGCCGAAATCGTCGTCATCGGCGGCGGCATCATCGGCTGCTCCACCGCCTATCATCTGGCGCGCGACCACCAGGCCGACGTCGTGCTGCTCGAGCAGGGCAAGCTGACCTCTGGTTCGACCTGGCATGCCGCCGGCCTTGTCGGGCAGTTGCGCTCCTCGGCCTCGATCACGCGCGTGCTCAAATATTCGGTCGAGCTCTACAAGGGCCTCGAGGCCGAGACCGGCCTGGCGACCGGCTGGAAGATGACCGGGTGCCTGCGGCTGGCAACCAACGCCGACCGCTGGACCGAGTTCAAGCGGCTGGCGACCACGGCCAAAAGCTTCGGCATGGACATGCAGCTTCTGTCGCCGGCGGAAGTGAAGCGCATGTGGCCGCTGATGGAGACCGGCGACCTGGTCGGCGCCTCGTGGCTGCCGACCGACGGCCAGGCAAGCCCCTCCGACATCGCCCAGTCGCTCGCCAAGGGCGCGCGCATGCATGGCGCGAAACTGTTCGAGGACGTGCGCGTCACCGGCTTCACGATGAAGGACGGCCGCATCACCGCGGTGAAGACCTCAAAAGGCGACATCGCCTGCGACAAGGTGGTGAACTGCGCCGGGCAGTGGGCAAGGCAGGTCGGCGCGATGGCCGGCATCAACGTGCCGCTGCAGCCGGTCAAGCACCAGTACATCGTCACCGAGAGGATCGAAGGGCTCGCCAACGACGCACCGACGATCCGCGACCCCGACCGCCGCACCTATTTCAAGGAAGAGGTCGGCGGGCTGGTGATGGGCGGCTATGAGCCCAACCCGCAGGCCTGGGCAACCGGGCTTCCCGGCGGCGACGTTCCCAACGACTGGGAATTCCGCCTGTTCGACGACGACTACGATCATTTCGAACAGCATATGAGCCAGGCGATCGCGCGTGTTCCGGCCCTACAGACCGCCGGCGTCAAGCAGATGATCAACGGCCCTGAAAGCTTCACGCCGGACGGCAATTTCATCCTCGGCGTCGCACCGGAATGTTCCAATATGTTCGTCGGCGCCGGCTTCAATGCCTTCGGCATCGCCTCGGGCGGCGGCGCCGGCTGGGTGCTGGCGCAGTGGGTGGTCGACGGCGAGGCGCCGCTCGACCTGTGGGTGGTCGACATCAGGCGCTTCTCCAGCCTGCATCGCGACCGAGACTGGGTCCGCGACCGCACGCTTGAGGCCTATGGCAAGCACTACACCATCGGCTTCCCGCATGAGGAATATCTCTCCGGCCGGCCGCGCATCGTCTCGCCGCTCTATGAGCGGCTGAAGACGCATCGCGCCGTGTTCGGCTCCAAGCTGGGTTGGGAACGGCCGAACTGGTTCGCGCCGGATGGCGCAGCCGCCGAGGACGTCTATTCGATGGGCCGGCAGAACTGGTTCGGCCCGGTCGGTGACGAACACCGTCATGTGCGCGAGAAGGTCGGCATCTTCGACCAGTCCTCCTTCGCCAAATACGAGCTGACCGGTGCCGACGCTCTGAAGGCGCTCGACTGGATCTGCGCCAACGATGTCAACAAGCCGGCCGGACGGCTGACCTACACGCAGTTGCTCAACACGCGCGGCGGCATCGAGGCAGACCTCACCGTGTCGCGGCTCGGCGAGGACCGGTTCTACATCGTCACCGGCACCGGCTTCCGCACGCATGACCTGTCCTGGATCAGCGACCATATCGGCGCCGGCCTCGACGCCAGGCTGAAGGATGTCACGGAAGAGTACGGCACGCTGTCGCTGATGGGGCCGCGCGCCCGCGACGTGCTGGCGGCGGTGACGGATGCCGACATCTCGAACGCCGCCTTCCCCTTCGGCCATGCGCGCGAGATCGAAATTGCCGGCCATAGCGTGAAGGCGCTGCGCGTCACCTATGTCGGCGAGCTCGGCTGGGAGCTGCATGTGCCGATCGCCGCAACCGGCGAGGTTTTCGACGCGCTGATGGCGGCCGGCAAGCCGCATGGGATTCGCCCGGTCGGCTACCGGGCGCTGGAGTCGCTCAGGCTGGAAAAGGGCTATCGCGCCTGGGGCTCCGACATCACGCCGAACGACACGCCGCTGGAAGCGGGGCTCGGCTGGGCGGTGAAGCTTCGCAAGAACACCGACTTCGTCGGACGTAAGGCGCTGGAAAAAGCGGCCGGCAAGGCGCCGACAAAGCGCTTTGCCGGCTTCACGGTGGACGACCCGGAGGTCGTGCTGGTCGGGCGCGAGACGATCCTGCGCAATGGTGAGCCGGTCGGCTACCTTACCAGCGGCGGCTACGGCTATACGGTGGAGAAGAACATTGGCTACGGCTATGTGCGCGATGCCGACGGCGTCAGCGACGACTTCCTCGCCTCCGGCGACTACGAGCTGGTGGTCGCGATGGAACGCACGCCGGCCAAGATCCATCTCGAGGCGCTGTACGACCCGGCCGGCGCGAAGATAAAGGCCTGATCCGCGCAGCGCGGGTCAGCTGACGCGCAGCGCCAGACAACGGCTTGGCACGGTGTCGCCCTCGCCGGGCATCGAGGCATAAGGTCGCGTTTCCTCGAGGCGGCTTATCGCGCCGCGCGCTTCCAGCTCGGCGATCCGCTCCGCGAAACCGGCATCCCACAGCGTGTTCTTCACAGTCAGCACGATGACGCCGCCCGGCCGGCAGATGCGGATCAACTCGTCCAGGCCCTCGACCCCGACATGGCCCGAGGTGAAGACGCCCGCAGAGATGATGCCGGCATAGGCGCCGTCGGCGAAGGGCAGAACATCGCCCATCGCCAGGCGGTGCAGCGCCGTGTAGACGCCCTTGGCACCGGCCTTGTCCAGCATGCCTTGCGAGATGTCGAGCGCCTCGATCCTCGGATAGCCGGTGATGGCGAGCCACTCGCCGATCAGGCCGGTGCCGGCGCCGGCGTCGAGCAAGGGTTCGGCGCCGCGCGGCAGGTGGCGGGCCAGCAGCGCCAGGCAGATCGTCGGATGGCGATAGCCGGCGGCCGACATGTCGGCATCGTAGGTCTCGGCCCAACCGTCATAGACCGCGGCGACCTCGTCCGGCCGGGTCGCGGCATAGGCCGCGCTTAGTGAGCCGTTGTGCTTGCCGTCCGTCATCGTCGCCCCTCGAAGCCGATTCATGTGCAATGGATCATAGCCAAGCCGCTAAAACTGTGGAACCGTCCGAGCCAGAACAATGGCGTGAACGGGGGACACGACATGACGGACGAGCTGCGCGCGGCGCTGGCGGCCATACCGGCGCTGGCGGGCTATGACGGACCGCTGGAGCGTTTGGGCGGCCTGACCAACAGGGTCTACAGGGCCGGCGAAGCGTGCCTGCGCATTCCCGGCAGGGGTACCGAGGAATATATCAACCGCGCCAACGAGGCAGTAGCGGCGCGCGAGGCGGCCAAAGCCGGCGTCAGCCCCGAGGTGCTCTATTTTGATCCCTCGTCCGGCCTGATGGCGACGCGCTTCATCGCCGGCGCGGAGACGATGTCGCCGGAGAAATTCAAGACGCGGCCGGGCAGCCCCGCGCGGGCAGGCCAGGCCTTCCGCGAGCTGCATTCATCGGGCGCCGCCTTTCCCTTCCGCTTCGAGCTGTTTGCCATGATCGACGACTATCTCAAGGTCCTGTCGACAAAGGATGTCGCACTGCCTTCGGGCTATCACGACGTGGTGCGCGAGGCGGACAGCGTGCGGGACGCGCTCGCCGCCCATCCGATCCCGCTTGCCGCCTGCCATTGCGATCCGCTGTGCGAGAACTTCCTCGATACGGGCGATCGCATGTGGATCGTCGACTGGGAATATTCCGGCATGAACGATCCGCTGTGGGACCTGGGCGACCTCTCGGTCGAGGGCAGGTTCGACGCGGGCCAGGACGAGGAATTGATGCGCGCTTATTTCGGTGGCGAGGCGCGGCCGGCCGAGCGCGGCCGCGTCGTCATCTACAAGGCGATGTGCGATCTTTTATGGACGCTGTGGGGGCTGATCCAGCTCGCCAACGACAATCCCGCCGACGACTTCCGCGCCTATGCAGACGGCCGTTTCGCCCGCTGCAAGGCGCTGATGGAGAGAACTGAATTCTCACGCCACCTGGCGGCAGTGCGCCTGGGCTAGAGCGGCGCTCTACCTGAAAACCCTCTGGATCTCGTTCAACGACCCTGTTTCGTCGGACTTTCTGCAATACCAGACGAGCAGTGCGATGGTGCCGATGGGGAACAATCCCGCAAGCAGCTGATGCCAGCCGCTTCTGTTGATGTCGTGCAGCCGGCGCGCGGTCATGGCAAGTGTCGGCAGAAGGACGGCAAGATTCCAAAGCGACGAGACGGCTTCGTTTCCCACAAAGATATCGACTATACCCATAAGAACGGCAACGATGATAATGAAGAGGTAGGAATACCAGAATTCCGAGCGACTGGCCCTGCCGGAAAAGTTCACGTAATTTCGGAAAAAGCTTGCAATCGCTTCACCGAAGTTCATCGAAGGCGGCGTGTCCCCGAAACGATTGACGCCGGCTGGCGGCGCCCTCAAGACAAACAGCAATGGCAAGCCGATAATGATCAGAACTATAAGCCAATGCCATATCGAGAAACTGCCCATGATTTCCCCCCAAATAGCGCAAGTCTCTAGGCTATAGATATCCTGCCGGCCCCGCCGGAATCAATCACAGATTGCATCCGGATGGCGATTTGCACCGCAAAAAACTTTCGTGAAGTTGCCCTAGTTCCTCAACACAGTGATTTTGAATTGCAAGCTTGTCGGGCAAGGCTATCAACGTCCGTTTGGGGTAGTCAGCGCAGACGCGGGCGATGAGCCGAAGGCTCCCGAACCTCGTCATTCCAGGGCGGAGCAAGGAGCGAAGCGACGCGCGCAGACCCTGGAATCCATGCCGTTACCTGGACCGAAGCGTGCAACGGTGCAGAATTCCGGACCGCCGCGGCGCTCCCAAGTCACGGCATGGATCCTCGGGTCTGCGCGCGTCGCTTCGCTCCTTGCTCCGCCCGTGGATGACGACCCGATAGGCGTCTCGGCCAATCGCCAAAGCATGGATCTGCCAACGCACGCATAGCCGACCGGTCAAAATTTCTGTGCTAAGAAGCTAGTTCACGCCCTTGGGCACGTTCTCGGGCGGCACCTCGGTTTCCACCACCTTCTGGCGGTGGAAGATGAACATGCCGGCAAGCACGACGATGGCAGCGCCGACAAGGATGCGCGGGCTGGGCACATCGCCGAAGAAGACCAGGCCGAAGACCACTGCCCACAGAAGCAGGCTGTAATGCAGCGGCGCCAGCGTCGAGGCCGGCGCCAGCTTCAGCGCCCTCGTGATCATCAGATGCGCGGCGCAAGAGACGACGCCGAGCAACAGCATGGCGCCGAAATCGAGCGCCGAGGGCGTGCGCCAGGCGCCGATGGTAAGCACGCCGCCGACGACCAGCGTGCTGATCGTCTGCCAGGTGACCAAGGTCGTGTCGCTGGTGCCGCGCAGGAGGCGGCCGAGGATGATGGCGAAGCCGAAGGCGATGCTGCCCACCAGCGCGAAGCCGGAGGACATGGAGAAAGCCGCGGAGGACGGTTTCAGGATGATCAGCACGCCGCAGAAGCCGACCAGGATCGCCAGCCAACGGCGCCAGCCGACCTTTTCGCCAAGCAAAAGGTGCGACAGCGCCGCGACATAGATCGGCCCGGCCATGTAGAAGCTCATCACGTCGGCCAGCGGCAGGTAGACGACCGCGGCGTAGAAGAGCCCGGTGTCGGTGGTGGTGGCCACGACGCGCAGGAACTGCAAAAGCGGCCGGTCCATGTGGAACAGCTTGCCGGTGCCCTGGTTGGCGATCATCGGGCCGAGCACGATGAAGGCGCCGATCGAGCGGATCAGCACCACTTGTCCGACCGAGAAGGAAGCGACCAGCCATTTGCCCATCGCGTCGTTCAGCGCGAACATGAAGTCGCCGGCCAGCATCAACAGGATGCCGGCGAGCAACATGTTCCTGATCGTGAAATTGCGGGCGATGGTCTGGGCCATGCCGCTCCCTAGCCGCAAGCGGCCGGTTTGACGAGGGAAATCCATAAGACCAGCGCCGGACGCCGGAACTTCGTCATCCACGGGCGAAGCGGACGCGTAGACCCGAGGATCCATTCCGTGACATCGCGCGAAGAGTGAAGGCGGCACAAGACAAAGGTCGGTTCCGCACCGCAGCGACGCTTGGAGGGTAACGGCATGGATCTATGGTCTGCGCCGCGTCGCTTCGCTCCTTGCTCCGCCATAGAATGACGAAGTCAGGAGCGTTCCGGCCAACCGCGAACCGGTGGTGATGCTTTGCTCCAAACCAAGCAGATCGATGTGCAGAGACCTACGCCGTCTTATGCCGCCTGTTCACCTGCGCCGGACGCCCCGTGATCGACAGCCTGGTCTCCTGCTTCGTCCGCTCGGCCACCACCTTGCCCCTGGCGATGACGCAGAGGCGTTCGGGACGCAGGCGCACGGCCTCGATCGGATTGCCGGCATCGAGCACGACGAGGCTGGCGCGCTTGCCGACGGCGAGGCCGAGATGATCGAGCCCCATGATGGCGGCGTTGACGTTGGTGACCATGTCGAAGCAGCGCGCCATGTCGGCCGGGCTCGACATCTGTGCCACATGCAGGCCCATGAAAGCGACGTCGAGCATGTCGGCGGTGCCCAGCGAATACCAGGGGTCGAGCACGCAATCCTGGCCCCAGCCGACGCGGATGCCGAGCGCCAGCATCTCCTTCACCCGAGTCAGGCCGCGCCGCTTCGGGAAGGTGTCGTGGCGCCCTTGCAGCATGATGTTGATCAGCGGGTTGGGGATTGCCGAGACGCCGGCCTCGGCGATCAGCGGCAGGAGCTTAGAGACGTAATAATTGTCCATCGAATGCATGGAGGTGAGGTGCGAGCCGGCCACCCTGCCCTGCAGGCCGAGGCGCTGCGTCTCATAGGCCAGTTGCTCGATGTGGCGCGACAGCGGATCGTCGGTCTCGTCGCAATGCATGTCGACCATCAGGCCGCGTTTGGCCGCGATCTCGCAAAGCTCGGTGACCGAGCGCGTGCCGTCGGCCATGGTGCGCTCGAAATGCGGGATGCCGCCGACGATGTCGACGCCCATGTCGAGCGCACGAATGGTGTTTTCACGCGCGGTCGGCGAGCGGTAGAGGCCGTCCTGCGGAAACGCGACCAGCTGCAGGTCGATATAGGGCGCGACGGCCTTCTTCACATCGAGCAGCGCTTCCACCGCGAGCAGCCGGTCGTCGCAGACATCGACATGGCTGCGGATAGCGAGCAGGCCCATCGAGACGGCCCAGTCGCAATAGGCGAGCGCGCGCTCGCGCACGGCTTCATGCGTTAGCAGCGGCTTCAACTCGCCCCAGAGCGCGATGCCTTCAAGCAACGTTCCGGAAGCGTTGATGCGCGGGATGCCGTAGGAGAGCGTGGCGTCCATATGGAAATGCGGATCGACGAAGGGCGGCGAGACGAGATTGCCGCGCGCGTCGATCTCGGTCGGCGCGGAGCCCGGCAGTTTCTGCTCGACCGCCCGGATGGTCTCGCCGGCAATGCCGATATCGGCAATCCTGCCGTCCGGCAGCGTGCCGCCGCGCACGATGAGGTCGAAATCCATCCGTCGTCATCCTTTCCCAAGAATCGGCATTCATCGTGACCGAAAAGACAGCCAGGCGCAGCCTTTTCTTTCGCCTTCAGCCGAAAGGTTCCATCGCGCCGCAACTCGCTCTATAAGCCGCCACTCGCCCTCGTGGCGAATCCGAAATTCTTTGCAAGCCAGACACAGGATCGGCCGTTGTTTCGCTTCTTCCGCTCGACGGAAAACCAACGCCTCATTGCCAGGCTGGTGAGGGAATCCTTCCACGAGCATAAATTCGGCTATGGCGCGGCCATCCTGTCGATGCTGGTGGTGGCCGCCATGACCGGCGCCAGCGCCTGGATCCTGCGCGAGATCACCAACGAATTCGTCGTCTTCAAGCGGCTCGACCGCGTCAACCTGATCGCGGCGGGGGTCGCCGGGATCTTCCTGCTCAAGGGTTTTGCCAGCTTCGTCCAGGCCTATTTCATGAGCCGCGTCGGCAACGCCATCATCGCCGACCGCCAGCGCAAGATCTACGATCGCATCCTCGCGCAAGGCATCGAGTTCTATCATTCGACCTCATCTGCCGACCTGATCGCCCGCATGACCAACAACGCGCAGGCCGCGCGCAGCGTGCTCGATCTCGTCGTCACCTCTTATGTCCGCGACCTGGTGACGTTGATCGTGCTGGTCGGGGTCATGGTCTGGCAACAGCCGGCGCTGTCGCTGATCTGCTTTGTCGTCGGGCCTGTGGCGATCTATGGCGTCAACCGCATCCTCAAACGCGTGCGCAAGATCGCGGCGATGGAATTCGTCTCGCTCGGCCAGATCGTGCATGTGATGCAGGAGACGGCGATCGGCGTGCGCGTCGTCAAATCCTTCAATCTCGAAGCCGCGATGCGCAAGCGCATGCACAAGGCGGTGTCGGACGTCGAAACCCGCGCCAACAACATCGCGACGCTGGAAGCCGCGACAAGCCCGGTCATGGAAACGCTGGCGGGGTTGGCGATCGCCGGCGCCGTGCTGGTCAGCGGCCTGCTGGTGCTGCAGGGTGGCCAGATGCCGGGCAACATCATGGCCTTCATCGCGGCGCTGCTGCTGGCCTATGAGCCGGCTAAGCGCCTGGCACGCGTGCGCATCTCGCTGGAGACGGGCATCGTCGGCGTGCGCATGATGTTCCAGCTCGCCGACCGACCGCTGACGCTCGCCGAAAAGCCCAACGCCACGCCGCTGCGGGCCGGCCCAGGCGAAATCCGCTTCGACAATGTGAGCTTCGCCTATCCGGAAAGCCCGCCGGTGTTCGAAGGGTTCGACCTGACGCTCGCGGCCGGCAAGATGACGGCGCTGGTCGGGCCGTCGGGCAGCGGCAAGTCGACGATCCTGAACCTGATCATGCGCATGTACGACCCGCAGACCGGCAGGGTGATGTTCGACGGCCAGGACATCTCGTTCGCGACGCTGGATTCGCTCAGGCAGAAGATCGCCTATGTCAGCCAGGACACGTTCCTGTTTGCCGGCACCATCATGCACAACATCCGGCTCGGCCGCGAGGGCGCGACCGACGAGGAGGTGGTCGCCGCCGCCAAGGCCGCCAACGCGCATGAGTTCATCAGCGCGATGGCCAAGGGCTACGACACGGAGGTCGGCGAAAACGGCTCGCTGCTCTCCGGCGGCCAGCGCCAGCGCATCTCGATCGCGCGCGCCATGCTGCGCAACGCCGAGATCCTGCTGCTCGACGAGGCGACCAGCGCGCTCGACGCCGAGTCGGAAGCGCTGTTCCGCGACGCGCTGCAGCAGCTCACCGCCGGGCGCACGACGATCGTCATCGCACACCGGCTCTCGACCGTGCATCAGGCCGACACGATCGTGGTGCTGGAAAAGGGCAAGGTGCTGGAAAGCGGCCCGCACAAGACCCTGCTCAGGCAGGGCGGGCTCTATCAGAAGCTTTATGAGTATCAGCTGATGCCGTAGCGCGGCGCTCCCCTTCTCCCGCAGCTACACTACGCACAAATCTTCTGTTACTGGCGTGACTGATCGGCCGAAGGCTTGATTGCCAGGTGGTTCCCCCAATCCGTCGCTGCTTCGCAGCGTCACCTTTCCCCCCTCCGGAGGGAAAGGAAGGGAGCTTCTCTGGACGATCGTTGAGGGCAAAGAGCCTGGCGCCTTTCCTCTACCCCGTCGATCGGGGGAGAGGTGGCTCGGCGAAGCCGAGACGGAGTGAGGGTCGACCAGCGCTACATTGGACAATGCGCCAAGCCGCCATGCACGCTTTCGCCAAAGACCAGCCGTTTGGAAATGTGTGCATGCCGTAGTCTCCCGCGAAGGGGAGAAGGGAGAACCCCGCTATTCCGGCACTTTCCTGACAGCGCCCTTGTCCGCGCTGGTGGCGAAGGCGGCGTAGGCGCGCAGCGCGGTCGTCACCTTGCGCTTGCGCTTCTCGGCCGGCTTCCAGGCGTCGGCGCCCTTGGCGTTCATCGCCGCCCGGCGCGCCTCGAGCTCGGCATCGCTGATGGCGAGGCGGATGGTGCGGTTGGGGATGTCGATCTCGATCGTGTCGCCTTCCTGCACGAGGCCGATCGCGCCGCCCTCGGCGGCTTCCGGCGAGACATGGCCGATCGACAGGCCGGACGTGCCGCCGGAGAAGCGGCCGTCGGTGATCAGCGCGCAGGCTTTGCCAAGGCCCTTCGACTTCAGGTAGCTGGTCGGGTAGAGCATCTCCTGCATGCCCGGGCCGCCGCGCGGTCCCTCATAGCGGATGACGACGATGTCGCCGGCCTTGATCTCGTTGCCGAGGATCGCCTTGACGGATGCATCCTGGCTTTCGAAGACGCGGGCCGGGCCGGTGAATTTCAGGATCGATTCATCGACGCCGGCAGTCTTCACGATGCAGCCGTCGAGCGCCAGATTGCCCTTCAGCACGGCAAGGCCGCCATCCTTGGAGAACGGCGTCTTGGCCGAGCGGATGACGCCTTTTTCGCGGTCAAGGTCGAGCTCGTCCCAGCGGCGGTCCTGGCTGAAGGCGACCTGGGTCGGCACGCCGCCTGGGGCGGCGCGGAAGAACTCGCGAACATTCTCGGCCGAGGTGCGGGCGATATCCCAATGGTCGAGCGCTTCGCCGAGCGTAGCAGTATGCACGGTCGGCAGGTCGCGGTTGATCAGCCCGGCCTGGTCGAGCTGGCCGAGGATCGCCATGATGCCGCCGGCGCGGTGGACGTCCTCCATGTGGACGTCGGACTTGGCCGGCGCCACCTTGCACAGCACCGGCACCTTGCGCGACAGCCGGTCGATGTCCTCCATGGTGAAGTCGACCTCGCCCTCATGCGCGGCGGCAAGGATATGCAGCACCGTGTTGGTCGAGCCGCCCATGGCGATGTCGAGCGCCATGGCGTTCTCGAAAGCGCCCTTGGAGGCGATGCTGCGCGGCAGTGCGCTTTCGTCGTCCTGCTCGTAATAGCGCTGGGCGAGGTCGACGGCGAGGTGGCCGGCCTCGACGAACAGGCGCTTGCGATCGGCATGGGTGGCCAAGGTCGAGCCGTTGCCCGGCAGTGACAGGCCGAGCGCCTCCGTCAGGCAGTTCATCGAATTGGCGGTGAACATGCCCGAGCACGAACCGCAGGTCGGACAGGCCGAGCGCTCGATGACCTTGACGTCCGCGTCGGAGATCTTGTCGTCGGCGGCGGCGACCATGGCGTCGACAAGGTCGAGCGCCTGCGCCTTGCCGGCCAGCACCACCTTGCCGGCCTCCATCGGGCCGCCGGAGACGAAGACGGTCGGGATGTTGAGGCGGAGCGACGCCATCAGCATGCCGGGGGTGATCTTGTCGCAATTGGAGATGCAGACCATGGCGTCGGCGCAATGCGCATTGACCATGTATTCGACGGAATCGGCGATCAGCTCGCGCGACGGCAGCGAATAGAGCATGCCGTCATGGCCCATGGCGATGCCATCATCGACCGCGATGGTGTTGAATTCCTTGGCGACGCCGCCGGCCTTCTCGATCTCGCGCGCGACAAGCTGGCCGAGGTCCTTCAGATGCACATGGCCCGGCACGAACTGGGTGAAGGAG
>NZ_RZTO01000179.1:0-9187 GCF_003997225.1 Mesorhizobium sp. M2C.T.Ca.TU.002.02.1.1 | reverse complement strand
GGGAGGGGTTTCGTCTGTGCCGATCCGTCGGGGGCGCCAGCCACTCCTTCGTGGCGCTTCGCTGCGCGCTATTCGCTGAGCGAGGTCTACCAGTTCCGCTATATCGTGGAAAGCTATGCGGCTGAGCTCGCGGCGCTCACCCACACCGAACAGGAGATCGCCGACCTCAAGGAGTGTACGGCGGCGTTTCGCAAAGCGGCTCGCGAGAACAATCTTGTCGCCTATGCGCAGGCAGACTTCGACTTTCACAACCTGATCATGCGCATTTCACGCAACAAGCTTCTGGTCGACATGCACCAGACTTTTGCAAGCGTGCTCCTGGAGAGCCAGCGGCTGCCTACCGAGCGCCGGGGGAACCTGCTGATAGCCGTGCAGGAACATGACCGCCTCCTGGAAGCGATCGCGATGGGTGATCCCGATGGAGCGAATTATTACATGCGCAAGCATATCAGCATGGCCGGAAGCCGGGCCGGTCTTCCACCTTCACAACTGCCGTAGACGACCCTCGGCGGAGGACATCGTGCCGCCGATGGTGTCTCAAGGCGTCATCGAACAGCCACGGTTTCGTCAACCCTCGCGGCATCGAGCAAATGTGGCGTGACCGGTTTTGATTGGGTCTACGAGAATTACGACTTCGCCGCGTTCCCGCCGACCATCCATCCAGCGATATCGGGCGAGCCGCATATGTTGAAGATGCATGAGGCCTCTACGGCCACATGAAGGGCTTCGACGGCGTGAAGTTTGTCAAAATCGAAGAGATCGCGGCGGATTTTGCCGAGCGCTACCCGCGTGACGCCACGCCCGCAATCCCGAGCCGGTGTTGCGGTGCCGGCCGTTGCAGGAGTGCCTGGGTCATCCCGGCATGAATAAGAATATATGGTCAGACCGGTAAAATCGGTTTGACTGTGTTGACCCTTGGCCGTTTGAGCGATCAGGCCCCGATTCTTGGCCGATTTTCGTTTGGAAACGGCGCGGCCTGCATATGATCTGCCGTCGAATTGCCGGACACGTTCGGTCAGACCAAAATACACCGCGTCTTCAAGTTTTTCGCGATTGTCACGACCGGAAAGGCATGGTAGCTGCAATGTTGGTCAGACCAAAATGAAGATGACCAGGGAGGAGGCGGAATGAAGGATAGCGCCCATAACGTCCTCGATTTCCGGTCTGTGTCCAAGCGTTATGGCGCCACGGTCGCGCTCAACGACGTCTCCTTCGAACTCCATTCGGGTGAAGTGTGTGGTCTGCTCGGCGAAAATGGTGCCGGCAAATCAACCCTTGTCAAAATCTTGAGCGGCGTGGTCATGCCCGATACCGGTTCGATCGAATTGCGCGGTGCCCTGTTCAAGCCAAAGGGAATCGTCGATGCGCGCGCCGCCGGCATTGCCACGGCCTTCCAGGAATTAAGCCTCATCCCGACATTGTCGGTGGCTGCGAACCTGTTCCTGCCGCGGCCGGCGCTCAATCGCCTGGGACTGGTCTCGGCGCGTAGTCTGGAGAGGGACGCGGCCGCCATTCTTGAAAGCCACGGCGTCACCGATATCGCGCCTGGCCGGCTGGTAGAGGAACTGCCTCTCGGCATGCGTCAGAAGGTAGAGATCGTAAGGGCGTTGCGGCACCGTCCGGCCGTGCTCGTTTTGGACGAGGCAACGGCTGCGCTGTCTGACCGCGAATGGCTGTTCAAGCTGGTCGACGACGTCGTGGGTAAGGGCACGTCCGTGCTCTACATCAGTCACAAGCTCGATGAAATCCGCCGCCTTTGTCAGCGCTGCGTCATCCTGCGCAACGGCCGCAAGGTGCTGGAAAGCGAAGTCGCAGCGATGAGCGACGAGACTATCTTCACCAGCATGGCCGGGCGGTCCGTTGTTGAAATCTCGGAAAAAACGTCCTCGGCAGTGCGTGCGGACGCAGCGGCTGCCCTGGAAGTCAGCCACTTGCGCGGTCCGGGGGTGGAGGATGTAAGTTTTTCGCTCGCTCCCGGCGAAATCCTTGGTGTCGCAGGCCTGGAGGGGCATGGCCAGTCCAGCCTCTTCAAGGCCCTGGTAGGCCTGTCGACTGTGCGCGAAGGGACGATCTCGATCGAAGGCAAGGCAGCATCGGTGCGCTCGCCCCGCGCAGCGCGACGGCTGGGCATGGTGCTGGTGCCGGAAGAACGCAAATCCGAAGGCCTCTTCCACGACCTCACGACGCAGGCCAATATCTCGCTGCCCGTCATCGACAGGGCAAGCCGGTTCCATCTTATCAAGGGGTCGGCGGAGCGCCGGCTGGTGGAGCAGGTGACGCCGGCTGTCAGCCTTGCCGATCGCTTCCTGCCGCTTGGCATCAATGCCTTGTCCGGCGGCAACCAGCAGAAGGCCGTTCTGGCGAGAGCGCTGATGGCAGGTGCTCGATGCCTGCTGTTGTTCGACCCGACGCGCGGCGTTGATGTCGGCGCAAAGCGCAACATCTATGCCATGATGCGCGGCTTCGTGCGCGACGGGGGGGCAATCCTCTTCTATTCGACCGAACTGGACGAACTCGTTCAGCTCTGCGACCGCTGCCTTGTGCTTTACCGCAATTCAGTGGCGGGCGAGTTAGGCCACGAACAGCTCTCTCAGGACCGCATCCTTTCCTTAGCTTCCGGCTATCGCAACGGATTGCGCCAATCCGCCGCGCGGGAGGCTTAGCGATGGCAAGTGAAACGGTTCGCGGTCGCAGAGGGCTACTGGGCAACGGCGCCGTTGCAGCCATCGGTCTATTGATCGTGATGTTCGCGGTCTACGCCGCGCACGAACCGTCTGCGTTGTCGCTCTTCGGTATCAGCAATCTGCTCAATAATGCGATCGTGCTTTCGCTTGCCGCTACGGGCCTCACCCTCGTGGTGCTGTGCGGCGAACTTGACCTTTCAGGCCCGGGTGTGATCGCCATCGCAAATGTGGTCGTTGCGACGACAAGCGCCGGCGAATTGGGGGCTCTCGGCAGTTTCGGACTGGTGTTGCTGGTTGGGCTCGTCGTCGGTGGGCTGAACGGTTTTCTTGTTGCCTATCTCGGCCTTCAGTCACTGGCGGTGACGCTCGGTTCGCTGATCGCCTGCCAGGGCATCGCGCTGCTTATCCTGCCCGCGCCTGGCGGGGAGGTTGTGGAATCGATCGCCTACGGCATGACCGGCGACATTTATCATGTTCCGGTTCCGGCCATCCTGCTGGTGCTGACGCTCATTTTCTGGTTGCTGCTCAAGCGGTCGCGCATGGGCATCGCGATGTACGCCGTTGGCACGGACCAGGCGGCGGCGCGCCTTTCCGGCCTCAATATACGTTTGACCAAGTTGTTCGCCTTCGTGGCGGCCGGACTGTTCTATGCGACGGCCGGTTTCGTCTTCAGCGCAGAGATAGGTTCGGGCGATCCGCGCATCAGCGATTCCTTCCTGCTGTTCGTGTTTGCGGCTGTCGCCATTGGCGGGACATCGCTGTTCGGCGGGCGAGGAGGGGTCGTTGGGACGCTTGCGGGTGCGGGTATCCTGACGGTTCTGCAAAAGATGCTGTTCGCGCTCGGCGTGGCCGACTTCTATACCAACATCTTCAACGGAATCATCATGATCCTCGCGATCCTCTTCGGCCAGGCGTCGGCATATCTGGCGAGCCGTCCCGCGCGGAGGCAAACCTGATGACCGATCGGCAGCTCATCGACAAAGCCGAGGCGTCCGATCTCGATGCCCGTCCTCCGCGGTCCGGCCTGGTCGCATCCGAACTGGTGCCGGCAATAACGGTATTCGCGGCCACGGCTCTCCTGATCATTGGCATGAAGATCGCCAATCCGAATTTCGGATCCTTCGAGCAGCTTACCGCGATCTTGGTCACGGCCATTTTTCTTGTGGTCGCGTCATTCGGCCAGGGCCTCGTCATCCTTCTTGGCGGCATCGACCTTTCACTCGGCGTAGTGATCGGGGTTGGTGGCATGATGGTCGCGGAACTGACACGCGGCAGCAACGATGCGCTTCTTTACGCAATACCGCTCACACTGCTTTGCTGCCTTGGCATTGGCCTCATCAACGGTATCGGCGTCGCCATCGCCAAGATCCCGCCCTTCATCGTCACGCTGGCGTCCGGCATCACCTTCTTCGGTGTCGCGCTGGGTTTCACGGCTGGCAATTCGCAGCAGGCGGTCGCTCCGGCAGTTCAGCAATTCATGAGCTCGCGCTGGCTGGGCGTTCCTTACCCCGTCTACTTCATTGTCATCTTCGCCGCGCTCGCCTGGCTGTTCCAGAACAGGAGCACGGAAGGACGCAAGCTCTATGCGATCGGCTCCAGTCCGGGGGCTGCCCAGGTGCTCGGTCTGCCCATCGCCTCGCTCACCATCACCGTCTATGCGATCAGCGGACTTTGCGCCGGCATCACCGGCATTCTGCTGGCGGGTTATTCGTCAAGCGCCACGCTCGACATGGGCGACGCATTGCTGATGCCCTCCATCGCAGCCGTCGTTATCGGCGGCGCGCGGGTGACGGGAGGGTCCGGCATTTATCTCGGCACGCTCGCCGGCGCCCTTTTCCTCAGCACGCTTTCCACCGTCATCACCACGCTCAGCCTGTCGCAGGGATTCCGCGACCTGGTTCAGGGCGGGATCATCATCATCGCTTTGCTGCTCCAGCGCGGGCGGCTCAACCTGCGAAGCCGCTGACCGGCAGTCGCAAAATGGGAGAAAGACTATGAAAACTTCTCATAGACTGCCTTATGGCCGGGCGGCCATGGCCGTTGCATTGCTTGCTCTGGGGGCTTCCAGCGCGAACGCCCAGGATACCTACAAGGTCTTCCTGAACATGAGCTACAGCGGCAACACCTGGCAGGCAAGCGCGGCCAATGGTATCAAGGCACTGGCCGCGACCCCGCCATACGACAAGCAGGTCGAGTTCAAGACAATCATCTCCGGCACCGACGTGCAGAAGCAGATCTCCGACCTGCAAAGCATGATTGCCGCCGGAGCCAACGCCATCCTGCTCTATCCGCTTTCGCCGACGGCGCTTAACCGGACCATCAAGCAGGCCTGCGACCAGGGTGTCGTGGTGTTCACCTATGACAGCACGGTCACCGAGAAATGCGCGCACAATGTCTCCAACATTACCGCCCGCTACGGCGCCAATACAGCCCAGTGGATGGCCAATCAGATGGGTGGTAAGGGCGAGCTGATCTTCAACCACGGCGTTGCCGGCACAACCGTCACCAAGACCTATGACGAGCAGGCTTACGGTGTGTTCAAGAAATATCCCGACATCAAGATCGTCGGCGACTTCTATGGCAACTGGAACGACGCCACCTCGCAGGAAGAAGTTGCGAAGATCCTCGCCGCGCATCCCAATGTCGACGCCATCTGGACGGTCGACGGCACCTACGGCTCGCTGCAGGCCGTATTGAACAACCGCCCCGGCAAGCTGGTCGTCATTGCCGGCCAGTCCAACAATGGCTACCGCCTGGCCATGGCCGATCCGGCCATGCAGGCCAAGGGCCTGAAGGGTGTCTCATCAAGCGCCGGCCCGGCCGTGGGTGGCTACGCCTTCAAGCTGATGATGGAAGTGCTGACGGGCAAGAAGAAGCTCACGGCCAGCAACGTCGAATATCCGCTGCCCTGGGTCGAGCCTCAGGATGTGAAGGTTTGCCAGGGCGAAAGCTTTGTCGGGGGGTGCAATACCTTCCCGGCCGATAAAGTGCCGCCCCTGTTCATCGACACGTCGCTCAACGGTGATCTGCTTCCCGAACTCAGCCTGAAATCCATCCAGGATGGAACGCCGACGGCTGGCGCCACCATCAAGGATTTGCCGGACGTGACCTATGCCGACAATCTGCCAGGCATCAATTGCGGCCAGTGCGAGCCGACCAAGGACTGGCTGGAGCCGAACAAGGTCAAGCCGATCCCGGCCCCCTGAGTTGCGCCTTGCGATGCGGCCCGGATATCCAGGCCGCATCCATCCGACGATCCCGGCGCGGGCGCCGGTCGAAAGTCAGTCCACCACAAATTCCAACTCTGTGAATTTCGGCATGCCGCTAACACCTCGTGAACGGATCGCGTATCAGGCCATCATCGACCGGCCACCACTGAAGCTCCCCGACGGAATCAGAATGCCGGTATGGCTCATCGTCAATGTCGAACATTGGGATGCACGCCGGCCGATGCCGCGAACGGTACTGCCGCCGCCGATGGGCACGCCGTTGTTGCCCGATATCCCGAACTGGTCCTGGCACGAATACGGGATGCGGGTCGGTTTCTGGCGAATCTATGAGAGCCTGAAATCGAGAAGAATCGTGCCGACCTTGGCCACCAACGGTTCGGTCTGCGAGGTATATCCCAGGGTGGTGCAAGCAGCACATGAGGCGGGCTGGGAATTGATGGGCCATGGATGGCTTCAAGGACCGATGCACAATCTGGAGGATCAGCGCTTGTCGGTGCGCCGCACGATTGAAGCGCTATCGAGGATTTCCGGCAAGGCACCTGTCGGATGGGAAAGCCCTGGCCTGACCGAGACAGCCGATACGGCTGACATCCTTGCCGAAGAGGGCATCCGATATGTCGCTGACTGGGTACTGGACGACCTGCCTTGCGAATTGAAGACGACGGCTGGCCCCCTCGTCACCCTTCCTTACACGGTCGAGATCAACGATGTTGCCATAATGGCCGTCGCCCAGCATTCATCGGCGGAATTGCTCGAGCGCGGCATGCGGCAGTTCGACCGGCTCTACGCGGAAAGTGCCGTATCGCCACGGATCATGTCGATCAGCGTGCATCCATATCTGAGCGGTGTGCCGCATCGGATCGGATATTTGGAACAGCTCCTGGACTACATAGCCTCTCATGCAGGCGCGGTGTTCTGGTCCGGCGAAAGGATTCTCGACTGGTACGTGTCGGCAAGGACAGGCGCTCAAGCTTAAGTCGATGGGCTAGGTCGGCGACGCCCAGCATCTTCGAGATTCGACCGACTGAACTTGAAATGGAGAAATAGAAAGTGAAAACGATAAACATCGATGCAGGTGGATACTGCTTCAAGGCGCGGCTCGAACAGAATCTCGCGCCGAACACCTGTGCGCGTTTTCTTTCTCTTCTGCCGTATAAGGAGCGCATCATTCATGTCCGCTGGAGCGGTGAAGGCTGCTGGATTCCCCTGGGCGACACCGATTTCGGCGTGAGCTTCGAGAACGCGACCAGCTATCCGGCGCCTGGCCAGTTCATTCTCTACCCCGGCGGATTCAGCGAGACGGAGATCCTGCTCGCATATGGCGGCGTGAACTTCGCCAGCAAGATGGGGCAACTTGCGGGAAATCATTTCCTGACAATCACCGAAGGTCAGGAGAATTTGGCCGAACTGGGCAAGAAGGTCCTTTGGCAAGGGGCGCAGAACATCGAGTTCTCTCTCTAGAACCGCTTTGTGGCGAGGCGCGCCTTTCCCAGATTTGGCTTAAAGCGCGCCGCGATCTTTCAGGTTCGTTTCCCGCGCGTTGGGCTTTTTTTATTGCGCGCATGTCTCCCGAAACCGGTTCCCACTTTCGGGAGACATGCTTTATTCTGAGCCGAGAGCCCTGCGCCAGGAGCGTGCGAGCGTGGATTCGTCCATGCCGCGCCCGATCAGGATGATGATGTCGTCCTCCGGCGCCGGGCCAGCCGACGCGTCCTGCGGCGCAGGCAGGATTTCCGGCGGCTGGACCACCTTGCGCACCGACTGCAGCAGGAGACGGCCGTCCAGGCTGGTCACCACCCCTTTCACCCGCACGATGTCGTCGCCGCGCGCGGCAAGCAACGCGGATAGCCACACCGAGAAGCTCGCCCAATCTCCGCCGTCCGAAATGTCCAGGCGATAAGGGCGGATCGGCTCGGCCGCGGCGGCGTTCGTCTCGGGAAGGTCATAAGGTTCGGCATCGGGCAGCGTGGGCAGTTCCAGCGCCACTCCGCGCTCGGCGCCTTCGATCGGCGCGGCTGGGTTGAGACGGCGCAGCGTGGCCATCAGCCGAGCCAATTGCGCGGTCGGGACGCCCCCCGGTTTGGTGACGACGATGCGCTCGGCCGCCTCGACCTGGCGTCGGCCGAGATCCTCCTGCGCAAGCTGGACTGGACCATGCAGCGCATCGACCAGCACGATGACATCCTCGACGATCAGCCGGCGCGCCAGCATCGCGTCCTCGGCAACGGCGCGGGCGATCGCGCCGGGATCGGCGAGCCCGCTGGTCTCGAGCAGGATGCGGCCTATTCCCGGTCCGTCCGAAGCGTCCTGTTCGCCGCAAATGCCGCGCAAGGTCGCGATCAGCGCCTCGCGGCCGTTGCAGCAGGCGCATCCGCCTGCCAGAACCGAAATCCGTTCGGCCTTGCCGAGCAGCAAATTGTCCACCGGCGTCTCGGCGGCCTCGTTGACGATGAGATGCACCGCGCCGAAATGGCGCTCGTGCAAGTGATGGCGCAGCCATGTGCTCTTGCCGGCGCCGAGGAACCCGCCGACGATCGTCAGGGGCAGGCGGCCATCCGGCCGGCGTCGTTCATTCATCGCCAAGCGCACGCGCCGACAGCGGGTCGATCGGTGTCCTGGCCATGCGCGCCGCTTCCGTCCACAGCGCCTCGAGGTCGGGAACCAGGACACGCTCGCCACCCGGCGCCATGAGTTGGAGACCCGGCGTCGCCCCGTCGTCGTAAGCGGTAAGCCGGTAAGGTGCCAGCAGCCTGTTGACGATCGCCAGCCGCGTGAGGCGCAGGCGCAGCCGGCTGCCGGGGCGCACCGCCCCGGCCTCCGTCCAGTGCCCCGGTCGCGACGGGAAACCGCAGGCGCTGCACATCGCTCAAATCACCTCCGGACGCTTGTTGCCCTCGAAAGGATAGCGCTTGCGGAAGTCGTCGGCGATCTCTTCGAAGGTCGCCCATTCGATACCCTCATGGCCGTTGATGTATTCGATCAGGCGTTCGAGCATCAAGAGCACCTGCGGGCGGCCGGAGACGTCGGGATGGATGGTGAAGGCGAACACGCCGTAATCCATCTCGCGATACATCCAGTCGAACTGGTCGCGCCACAGCTCCTCGATATCGCGCGGATTGACGAAGCCGTGGCTGTTCGGCGACTTCTTCATGAACATCATCGGCGGCAGGTCGTCGACATACCAGTTGGCCGCGATGTCGACGAGGTCGATCTCCTTGCCGTGCTTGAGGGGGTGCATCCAGTCCTTGGCCTTCTTGGTGTAGTCGATGACGT
>NZ_RZTO01000178.1:0-9194 GCF_003997225.1 Mesorhizobium sp. M2C.T.Ca.TU.002.02.1.1 | reverse complement strand
AAAAACATGGGGGGGCGCGCCTGCCGCCCTACACTAGCTCCCCGCCATCGCCGGAGTTCTCGCCTACGGTCGGCTCCGACACCTATGCCGCATGGCTATCAGGCCTACCGTCGGCTGCCCCCGCCTCGCTCTATCTACACGTCCCGTTCTGCCGCTCGATGTGCTGGTATTGCGGCTGCCACACCACGATCACCGCCAAGGATCAGCCCGTCGTCGAGTATCTGGATTTGCTGCGCAAGGAGATCGACATGGTCGCCACGCGAGCGCCCCAGCCGCTTCCGGTCGACAGGGTGCATTTCGGCGGCGGTACGCCCACCATCGTCGCGCCAGCGGGTTTCGTCGCGCTGACGGACCTCCTTCGTGATCGCTTCGGGTTCGCCGACGCAGCGGAAATCGCCGTCGAGGTCGATCCGCGCACGTTGACGATCGAGATGGCGGGCGCCCTGGGGGGTGCCGGGGTCAGCCGCGCCAGCCTGGGTGTCCAGAGCTTCGACCCTGTCGTCCAGAGAGCGGTGAACCGCGTCCAGAGCGAGGAGACCACGATCGAGGCAGTCGACCGCCTGCGCCTGTCGGGCGTAAGCGGCATCAATTTCGACCTGATCTACGGCCTTCCGCATCAGACCGTCCGTTCCTGCATCGACACGGCCAACGCGGCGGCGGCCATGCGACCCGACCGAGTCGCAGTGTTCGGCTACGCGCATGTGCCGTCCTTCAAGAAACACCAGCGAATGATCGATGAAGCGGCCCTGCCCGACGGCGTCGCTCGCATGGAGCAGGCACTGGCTATAGCCGAAGCGCTCGTTGCCGCGGGCTACGTCCAGATCGGACTGGACCATTTTGCGCTCCCCGACGACGATCTCGCGCAGGCGGAAGTGGCGGGAAAGCTGCGGCGCAACTTCCAAGGCTATACCACCGACAATTGCGAAACGCTGATCGGATTCGGCGCTTCCGCCATAGGCCACACCCACCACGGCTACGTGCAGAACCAAGTCGGCCTCGGCTTCTATGCCGGTTCGATCGCTTCCGGGCAATTGGCGACGGCCAGGGGCTACCGGCTGACTGCCGAGGACCGCCTGCGTGCGGAGATCATCGAGCGCCTCATGTGCGATTTCAAGGCCGATGTGCCGGCGATCTGCCAGCGACACGGGTTCGATCCGGCTGGGCTGCTCGCCGGCAACCGGAGACTTTCCGAACTTGTCGAGGATGGCGTGATCGACCTGGCCGGAGGCACCATCCATGTTCGGCGAGACCATCGGTTCCTGGTTCGCGCGGCGGCGGCGGCCTTCGATGCCTACCTGCATCGGTCGGCCCGCAGCCACAGCCAAGCCGCTTGACATTGGCGAGGCACGAAACGGCTTGGCTGGCACCGCCGAAGCAGAATGACCGCGCCGGCAAGCGCCCGGCCCCAATCAGCGCACTCGAGACAGCCAAACAACGATGCCCAGCGGGGCGTCGAGCGCAGCAAGCAGGAATGAATGTGCATGGGGAGGACAAATTGACATTTCGCAAGGCTCTGGTGCCGATCCGCCTGGTGGCGTTGCGGCCCATCGGAGCAATTCCGAAGCGCGAAGCCGAAGACATAACACTACGGTGCCAACGAGTTGTTTGCGCCAGCGCAACTTGCAGCGGAATGAGGCATTATGTTCGCTTTATGGACAACGTCCTGCTTGGGCGATGAGGCAGCGGAGGTGGACCTTAACCAAGAAAAGCCTGGCTTGCCGCCCGACGACTCATGGGTCTTCACCGCCACCCCAAACACGTTCGTTTTCCGAGAAGTCGCAGCTCATTTCTTCGTTGTATCGCCAGTGCCCTGCAAGCGGTGGGAACAAGCTCTATTGCTGCTCAGAATGCTGACGAGCCCACGCAGCATGCCGAAGAAGGTAACGGTCCAAGCCGACAGGGCGATATAGAGGAAGGCGCGCGGCAGAGGCGCGAGGAAATCGAATTCCATGGCGTGGCCCATCTGCCAGGTACATGCGGCATACATGCCAAGGGGAAACACTGCGCCCCAATAGAGCGGATCGTAGCGGAAGGGAAAGCGCTCGTAGCCGTGGCGCCAGATCCCCAGCAGAAGGAGCATGGGTATCCACCACGTTCCCGTCGCCCAGTAGAAGACGGTGAAGCCTTTCAGGAAAGGCAAAAGCGACATCAGGTAGGGCGCGTGCGGGGCGTTCAGGATCAGCAGCGAGCCGGCCAGCGTTGAGATGGCCATCGCCCCCATGTTGATCCAGTAAGGCGGAGCCAGGTCACCCGGTGAGAAGCGGAAGAAGGCATAGCGATAGAAGATCAGCGACATCATCCAGATGTAGAGCATGCCGCCCCACAGCCACATCGACAGGGCCACGAGGTTGAGCTCGAGTCGGTAGGGCTGGTCTATGCGTGCCGCCAACAGCGCGCTGGATACCGACAGCGCCTGCGTGGCCACCACCGCCAACAGCCAGCCGCCGTTGATGCCCTCGTCGAGGGTCGGCTTCTCGCGCCGAACGGTGAAGGCGGTGAAGATCGTGTAGGTCAGGCACACCCAAAGCAGAATGGCCAGCAGCCACAGCGCCTTGCCGATGACGATATTCTCGCGCAGCACCATGAACTGACTGGCGAGGATGCCGGTGCCGGCCACCGTGGTGAAGTAACCCGGCCCGGTCAGGTGAGCGACCATATCGCCGAAGAAGCGGCGCGGATAGCGCCAGGCCCGCAAGGCGTACAATACGCATAGCACGGCATATTGCCCGATATTGAGATAGAACAGGCCGAGAGCAATGGTGTAGTGCTCCATCATGAAGGCCGCCAGCGAGACGATGCCTGTGGCCATTACCAGTCCGAAATAAGCGGGCGACATTTCGGCAAGACCCGAAGAATATTCCACCGCCTGCCGGGTTCGGCTGTCGGTTGTCATGGCTTCCTCGCCCGTTGTGGCCCTGCCGCGCCCGGCATCACCCTCCCCGCTGGAGCATGTCGGAATGAGTTGCAAGTGCCCGTTTGGACAACGCGTGCCGCCTCCATGAACTAAATGATGAGCATGGGCAGACTGGAAAACCCGCTTGCAGGATAGATGGCGATCGTTGGCTGCGTGCCCGATGCCAATACTATACTGCGGGTCCGCCCCAGCAATTCCTCCATAACGACGCGCAGCTCCAGCCGCGCCAGTTGCGCGCCCGGGCAGACATGGATGCCACGGCCATAAAGGAGGTTCTGCGCGGGGTCGCGATCGAGGCGGAATTCGTCAGCATCGCCAAAGACCGCCTCGTCGCGGTTCGCCGATGCCCACATAAGCGTGACCCGCTCTCCTGCGGCGATCTCACGCCCTCCGATTTCCACCGACCTTGTCGCCACCCGCCGGTTGGAGATGAGCGGCGCATGCATCCGCAATATCTCGTCGATGGCTGCGGGCAGCAGATGCGGACCTTCCCTAAGCCTCTGCTGGACCTGCGGGCTCTCAGCGAGATAGTGGCCCAGGATTCCGACGCAGGCGGTGATGGTGCCCAGTTCGCCGACGGTCCAGTTGCGCAGAATGCTGACGATCTCCTCGTGGTTCAGCGGCCTGTCGTCCACCCTTTCCCTCAGCAGATCCGAGGTGATGTCCTGCGGCGCGGCTGCGCCGGCATCGCGCCGCGCTTCCAGCAACTGGCTGATATAGCCATCGAACTCGAGCGCTATGGCGGCCATCGCGCTGGTGTCCCTGGCCAAGGTGGCCTCATGGTTCTTCCGAACCCACTGAAGCAACGGCTGATGCAGGCTGTCCGGCCAGCCGAGAAACGCGCACTGAATTCGTACGGCGAAGCGCTGGGCAAGCTGCGTGACGAGGTCTATCTCCACGCCTCTCTCCAGGCCGTACACGAGATCGGCCGAGATCGTCCGACAAAGGGGCTCGAAGGCTTCGACGCGCTCTGGCTCGAAATGGCGCTCGATCAATCGCCGGTATGCCGTATGCCGAGGCGGATCCATGCCGCTCGGCACCGACAGATGGCTGGAGACGACGCTGCTGAACGTCTGGTGATCGTCCAGCGCCCGCACCACGTCCTCGTGTCGGAACAGCGACCAACCCAGATAGTCGCTATATGCCACCGGGCAGCGGCAGCGCATCGCGTCGTATGCCTTGATCTGGTTGGAAAGAACCATATCGGACCGGGGGTCCCAGTCTGGTCGCGGTTTATCTGGCGTCATCCTCGTGCCTCCCAGCAACGTCGCGAGACGCACGTCTGTGTGCGTGCAACTTTTCGCGCATTCCAGCACCCGCGGTCATCATGCAGTGCGCGATGCCACGGCATCCGTCCTGTGCATGGACGTATGTACCGTCACGCTCCCTTCAGTCGCTTCAGGACGGACATATCGGCGGTCTTGCGGGATGTTTCTTTGATGAAATGCAAACAAGCGCTTCAACAGAACCAATATGGTCGACCACCAAATTGGGGAAGGCCATGTCCCGCTTGATATCCGAACCGAAGGAGTCGATCCGGTCAATGGGCGAGCTTCTCGCCGTCGCGCTGGCGATGGAGAAGGAGTCTGCAGACAGATATGCGGATCTGGCCGGGCGCATGCGCGCAGCTGGCCGACCGGAGCTGGCAGAGATCTTCGACCGCCTAGTTTACGAGGAGTTGGGCCATGTAGACATGGTCATCGGCTGGTCGCAGCAGATTCACCACCGGATGCCAGAAGCGCCGGCCGATGCCGCGCCGCAGGACATTTTCGACGAGGAAAGCATCGGGCTCGTCTCGCCCGAATTGGTCGATGCCTATCGCTCGCTGGCCATCGCCGTCCGCAACGAAGAGCGCGCCTTCGCCTTCTGGTCCTATGTCGCCGCCGATGGAGCATCTCTTGAAATCCGAGAAGCCGCTGAACGGATGGCACGCGAGGAACTGGAACACGCAAAGACACTGCGGGGCGAGCGCCGGAAAGCCTTTTTCAAGGATCGCCGCCCGAGGATGGCAATCCAGGAACCCTACGATCTGTCCAGTCTGGAAATGGAGGTCTGCACACGCCTTGAGGAATATGCCGGCATGAAAGAGAACACTGACATCAAGAACAAATACCGGGATCTTGCCCTTGAGGCCCGCATGCTGTCCCTCGATCTCGGATCGGAGCCTCTTCAGATCCCCGCGCCTGTCGGGCCGCCGTCGCCGCGATCCTTGGATGCGCTCTGCGAGTGGCTGGCCGACTATTATATCGATGCCGGCGAACACCTGCTTTCGCAGGCCGCCCGCGACAAAGCGCAGACCCTGGCCACCATCGCTGTCAAGCGCCTTGCGATCGTCCGCGATCTCGTAACAAGATAAGTAGAACCTAGCCCAGCCGCTGGCACAATTGCCGCTCTGAAGAGTGATCCACCACCAACGCGTCATGATCGGCCGATGAAGGCGATAACGGCTTCGGAGACGGCGAAGTCGCGCTAGCGCTTTGCGATTGGCTGTTTGCCGAGCAGTTGGAAAACCCTCGCCACGATCGTGCCCTCGATGGTACTTCAGATGGCCAGGGTCCTGGCGGACGAGGAGGGCGCGCCAAGCGAATTCGAGCGCAGCACCGGCTGCGGGTGCCTAACCGGAATTCCGGTTAGGTACAGGTGGGGCACCCTCTCACGAACCAGGCAGGTCGGCTCGATGTGCCGCAGCCTCACAAAGGCTGATCTGACGCAGCCCGTGATCCCGCGGCGGCAAGACCATGCTCCAGATCCGCAAGGAGATCGGCCTCGGCCTCAAGTCCGACCGAGAGGCGCAGCAAGCCGTCAGAGATACCGGCCGACTGACGTGCGTCCGCTCCCATGCTGGCATGGGTCATGGTTGCCGGGTGCGCGACGAGGCTTTCGATGCCGCCGAGCGACTCGGCGAGCGTGAATATCCTCACGGTCTCCACAAAGCGGCGCACCGCCTCCAAGCCGCCGGCGAGCTCGAAACTCAGCATCGCGCCAAAGCCGTCTTGCTGGGCCTTCGCCAGGGCATGTCCGGGATGAGAAGCAAGCCCCGGATAATGCACCGCGCTCACCGCCTCGTTCTTCTCGAGAAAGTGAGCAACCGCGGCAGCGTTCGCCTGCTGGCGCTCGATGCGCGGAAACAGCGTCCGAAGGCCGCGCAGCGTCAGATAGGCATCGAACGGCGAGCCGGTCACTCCGATGAGGTTGGCCCATGCACGAAGCTGCTCTGCGTCATTGGCGGCACCGCAGACGACTGCGCCGCCTACGATGTCGGAGTGACCATTCAGGTATTTCGTAGTGGAATGGATGACGAAGTCCGCGCCGAACTGGAGCGGCTGCTGCAGTGCCGGCGAGAGAAAGGTGTTGTCGACGGCCACCTTCGCACTGACAGCCTTCGCCTGTCGCGCGATCTCGCGAATGTCGACGACGCGCATCAACGGATTGGACGGTGTCTCCACGAGTACCAGAAAGGGCCTGCGGGAGAGAGCCTCGGCCAGCGCGGCAGCGTCGGACTGATTGACGAACACGACGTCGAAATGTCCCTTGTCGCGTCGCGCCGAAAGCAGTCTGTACGTCCCGCCATAGCAATCATGGGGCGCGACAACCAGATCGTCACGACCGGCAAACGACAGAACGAGATCGACCGCCGCCATGCCGGATGACGTGATGACCGCGCCGATGCCGCCCTCGAGCTTGGCCAGCGTGTCGGCGAGAACGTCCCGGCCAGGATTGGCGGTACGGCTGTACTCGTAGCCGCGGTGCTTCTCGAAGCCGGAAAAGGCAAAGGTGCTGCTGAGATAGAGCGGTGGTGTCACCGCTCCATAGTTCGTGTCCGAAGCGATGCCGTTAGCTGCCGCAACGGTCCGGCGATCTCGCTCCCGCATCCTTCTGTCTGTCCGCCCCCTTCTCGCATCCCTTGGTGCTCCCCTTGGCCAGCGGCAACTTTTGGCGGTTATGTTCGACGATGACAAACGAATAATATTGCTCGCTTAGCGCAAAAATTTTGTACTTAATGAGACAGAAAACAACTGTTCCCGGGCAGTGACAAAGAGCGCCCGAAAGATCTCGTCACGGCGCCTGCCCCTCTCGCCCGGGTCAACCAAAGTTGTTGGGTTGCGTTTCGTCATTCACTCGTTATCAATATGGTCGGAAGGCGTGGGAAGCAATTGTCGCGTGAGGGAGGCAGCGTTGCTCCGATCTGCGATCGTGTCGTTTCTGGTTGCTGGATTTTCATCCTTGGCGGCTAGACTCCGAGGAGTGTCCGACCTAGGCGCGACCCTCTGGCGCCCAATTCGCTCAACATCCTCCAGCCGCACGTGCGATGTCTTTCAGGAGGCGCGGCTTTGCTGGAGGCTCGTCAAGCGCGGCCGACCCCTCCTACCTGCAATCGGCATTGACGGGGGACCCGTGTCATTTCCGTCGAGCCACCAACGCACGGCCATCGGTCGACCGCAGCAGCGGAGCGCATCTTCAATGGCCAATCGTGGGTGCGTTACGTCGCAACGTCCAGGAAGGGGGGGTTCGGTGACCGACCGGACGGTCCGAGGCAGGACGGGGGCCGAGCGCTAGCATGCCGGAAGCCCGAAGCCTCGCAGTATTGCTGGTCAGCACGTGGGCCTTCACGGTCTGCTTCGCCGTCTGGATGATGTTCGGCGTGACCGGAATCCCTATCCGCGAGGAACTCGGGCTCGACGCCACGCAATTTGGGCTTCTTACGGCGACCCCGGTCCTCACCGGCGCGCTCTTCCGCCTGCCGCTCGGCATCTGGACCGACCGGTTCGGCGGGCGGCTCATCATGCTGCTTCTGCTGGTCGGCTGCGCCGTTCCGTTGTGGCTGTCCGCCTACGCAACCGCGCTCTGGCAGCTTCTACTGCTCGGCCTTGCGCTTGGGCTCGTCGGCGCGTCCTTTTCCGTAGGCACCCCCTATGTGGCACGGTTCTTCCCGAAGGAGCGCCGCGGCTTCGCCATGGGTTTCTTCGGCGCCGGTACCATAGGCGCGGCGCTCAACATGTTCGCGGCGCCCATCTTGATCGACAACTACGGGTGGCAGGCGGTACCCAAAACCTATGCCGTCTGCCTCCTTGCGACCGCAGCGGTTTTCTGGGTCTTCTCCGCGCCTGATCCCGGCGCAGGCAAGGCCGGCTCCTCCGTATCGCAACAGCTGGCGGTGCTGCGCGATCCGCGCGTCTGGAAATATTGCCAGTATTATTCGATCGTGTTCGGAGGCTTCACGGCGCTATCGGTGTGGATGCCTCAGTATTTTCGCAGCGAGTACGGCTTCTCCATCGCCCAAGCCTCGCTGCTTGCCGCGAGTTTCTCGCTGCCAGGCGGAGCTTTCAGGGCGCTGGGCGGCTGGCTGTCCGATCGTTTCGGCGCCCATGCCGTCACCTGGTGGGTCCTGTGGCTTGCCTGGATTTGCCTGTTTCTTCTGTCCTACCCGAGAACGCAGCTGACCATTTTCACCGTCAAGGGGCCGGTGAGCTTCGCCATCTGGCTCGTGCCATGGCTGTTCACGCCGCTCCTGTTCGGGCTCGGCATCGCTTTCGCCTTCGGCATGGCCTCGACCTTCAAATACATCGGCGACGATTTTCCTGACTCGATAGGCGCGGTGTCGGGCATCGTCGGCATGGCTGGCGGCCTTGGGGGCTTCCTGCTTCCGATCATGTTCGGCGCCATCCTCGACCTGCTTGGAGTCAACTCGAGCTGCTTCATGCTCCTCTACGGGATCGTCTGGGTATCGTTGATCCTGATCTACCTGACCGAGGTGAGGCGCGCCCCGGTCATGGGCGAAGACACTGCTCAGCCAGCGTCGGTGCAAACCTGACACTCCAGCATAAGGAATAGCTATATGAGCCACTTCCTGGAACGTCTCACCTACCTCAGCCGGCGCCGTGAACCCTTCGCGGACGGACATGGCGAGCTGCGCGACGAAGACCGGATGTGGGAGGAAGGCTACCGGCAGCGCTGGCAGCATGACAAGATCGTGCGCTCCACCCACGGCGTGAACTGCACCGGCTCCTGTTCATGGAAGATCTACGTCAAGAGCGGAGTGGTCACCTGGGAGACGCAGCAGACGGACTATCCGCGCACGCGCCCGGGCATGCCCAACCACGAGCCGCGCGGCTGCTCGCGCGGGGCCTCCTACAGCTGGTATCTCTACAGCGCGAGCCGCATCAAGTATCCGATGGTGCGCGGTCGCCTCGTGGGCGCCTGGCGCGAGGCGCGCAAGACGCTCGGACCCGTCGAGGCGTGGGCCTCGATCGTCGGCGACGAGAAGATCGCGAAGTCCTAC
>NZ_RZTO01000177.1:0-9212 GCF_003997225.1 Mesorhizobium sp. M2C.T.Ca.TU.002.02.1.1 | reverse complement strand
ACGCCGGAATTGGCGATCTGATACTTCTTCAGCGTGTCGAGGCGCTTGCCGTCGAGCGCGATCGATCCCGCCGAGACGCTGTAGGAGCCGGCGGTCATGTTGATGAGCGTCGACTTGCCGGCGCCGTTCGGTCCGATCACGCCGTGGATGAGCCCGGGAGCGAAGGAGGCCGTCACGTCGTCGATGGCGACGACCTGGCCATATTGCTTTCGCAGTCTGTCGAAGGTGAGCGTCATTTGCCGAAGAGCCTCCGGATGAGCTTGTCCGGGCCGAAGCTGCGCGGCACGATTCCCGCCGGTCGCACGATGATCAGGAAGATCATCAACAACCCCAGGAAGAGGATGCGCCATTCCGCGAACTCGCGCAGCACCTCCGGCAAGAGCATCAGGATCGTTGCGCCCGCGACGATGCCCAGAATGTTGCCGATGCCGCCGACCACGATCATCAGCACGATCAGCACCGATTCCTGCAGCGTGAAGCTCTCCGGGCTGACGAACCGCTGGGAGGCGGCGAAGATCGCTCCCGCGATCGACCCGATCGTCGCGGACGTGGCGAAGGCGGCAAGCTTGGCGTTGGTCGTGTTTATGCCGATGCCGCGCGCGGCGTCCTGATCTTCGCGGATCGCCGCCCAGGCCTTGCCGAGGATGGAGCGCTCCAGCCGCCAGACCAGTGTGCCGACGACGAGCACGGTGATGAGCAACAGCCAGAAGAAATCGATCGGACGGGCGACCTGGATGCCGAGGATCGACGCCTTGTCGAGGCGCGCTATGCCCTTCGGTCCGCCGGTAAGCCAGTCGAGATTGTTGATGATGATGCGGATGATCTCGCCGAAGCCGAGCGTGACGATGGCGAGGTAGTCGCCGCGCAGCCTCAGCACCGGTATGCCGAGCAATATGCCGGTGACCGCGCCGAGGCAGGCTGCGACCAGCAGGATGAGCAGGAACGGCCAGTGCAGGTCGAGCTGCGGGCTGGCAAGCAGCGCGTAGCTGTATGCTCCGACCGCATAGAAGGCGACGAAGCCGAGATCGAGCAGTCCCGCATAGCCGATCACGATGTTCAGCCCGATGCCGAGCAGAATGTAGATCAGCAGGCTGTTGATGACGCGGACATAGTAGTTGGGCAGGAACGGGGTCGCCACGATCAGCGCGATTGCGATGGCCAAGAAGAGGAACGAAATGGCCCGTCCCGAACGCGGCTTGGCGGCGGTGAGGGTCTCGGCGACGGACATCAGAACTCCCTCTTGTACACGATGCTTTCCTCGGAAACGGCTTCGCCCAGAATGCCGGCGGGACGGATCAGGAGCACGAGTATGAGGATCGCGAAGGACAGCACGTCGCGGTATTCGGTGCCGAGCACGCCATGGGTGACGATGGGCAGCAGCGCCGTGCCGCCAACCTCGACGAAGGCGAGGATGAAGGCGCCGAGCATGGCGCCTGGAATGGAGCCGATGCCGCCGAGGATCGCCGCGGTAAAGGCCTTCAAGCCGATGACGGCGCCCATGGTCGGCGTCATGATGCCGTAGTAGCTGGCGTAGAGGATGCCGCCGGCCGCGCCGAGCAGCGGCCCGACGAAGAACACCATGGATATCGCGCCGTTGACGTTAATGCCCAGAAGCTGGGCCGTGGGCCGGCTTTCCGAGACGGCGCGCACGATGATGCCGATGCGGCTGCGGTTGACGAGGAAATGCAGGCCGAACATCAGCGCGAAGGCGGCGATCAGGATGCCGATCTGCACCGAGCTGACCGTGCCGCCCATCACCTCGTAGCGGACGGCGGGAAAGAAGCTCGGAAAGGCGACAGGCTGTGGGCCGGCAAGAATCTGGATGCCGGTGACCAGCGAGAGCGATACGCCGAGCGAGGAGAGCATCGGCGCGAGACGCGTGGAATTCCTCAAGGGCTTGTAGGCAATCCGTTCGATGCCGACACCGATGACACCCACCAGGAAGATGGCGATGACGAAGGCCGCGGTAAGCGCAATCGCGCCGGCGCCGCCCACGGTGCCGATCAGCATGCTGAGCACCAGGAAAGCCACGTAGGCGCCGAGCATGAACATTTCGCCATGGGCAAAATTGATCATGCGCAGCACGCCGTAGACCATCGTGTAACCGAGAGCGATCAGCGCGTAGATGGAGCCTATCGTCAGGGCATTGACTGTTTGTTGGATGAGGCTTCCCAGCATGGACCGGCATCCTGTGCAGTAGATTTCGCGCGGCTGGCGCAGCCGGAGAAAGAACAATCTCTACGGCCGCGCTTCGACGGAGCGCGGCCGTAGACAAGCCGGGAGACCGCCGCCGAGGCGACTCCGGCGCATGACTATTTCTGGCCGGCCAGTTTGAAGTCCGAGCCCTCGACCTTGTAAAGGTAGGATGGGGCCACCTTGAGTTCGCCTGTGTCGTCGAACTCCAGTTCGCCTACCGCGGTCTTGACCTTGGCCGCATGCAGTGCGGCGTTCATGTCCTCGCGCGTAAGGCCCTTGGTCGTCTTGAGCACCTGCTCGAGGATTTGGCCCTGCACATAGCCGTAGATCGAATATGGCCCGGCATCCTCACCATACTTGGCCTTATAGAGCTTAGCGAAATCCGCGATCTCGGGGGAAGCATCCATCGGCGGGACCTGGATGGCGACAAGCGTGCCCTGGACGTTGGCCTCGCCGGCCTGCTTGATAAGGTCCGGGGTATAGCCGCCGTCCGGCACCATCAGCGCCGCGGCTATACCCTGTTCGTGCATCTGCTTGGCGAATAGCGCAAGCTGCGGCATCACCGCGCCAAGATAGATCGCGTCCGGTTTTTTGGTCTTGATCTGGGCCAGAACGGCGGTGAAGTCGACGTCGGTCGGCGCAACCGCCAGGGTATCGAGGACCTTGCCGCCGCCCGCTTCGAAGTTCTTGGCGAATATCTCGGAAATTCCCTGTCCGAAGACCTGCTTGTCGTTGACGATGACGGCGGTCTTCGCGCCGAGCTTCCCTAAGGCGTATTCAGCCGGCAATAGCGCGCCGGCCAGGTCGTTGGCGACGGGGCGCACCATGAACTTGTAGCCCTGTTTGGTCAGCGACGGGTTCGAGCCGAAGGTCATGGTCGGCAGCGAGCAGTCCTCGTAGATCGGCAGCGTCGACTGGGCAACGCCGGAATTGAAATTCACAAGACCGAGCACGACCTTGTCGTTGTCGCAGAACTTCTGGGCGACGAGCGTTCCCTCGCGCGGGTCGGCTTTGTCGTCCTGCTGATCGTAGGCGATGGTGACGCCGTTGACGCCGCCATTCGCGTTCAGTTTGTCGACGTAGAGCTTGAAGCCATTGTGCCAGGTATTGCCGAAATACGCCTGCGGGCCGGAAAGCGGCGCGGCCATGCCGACGGTTATCTGCTCCGCCATGGCGGGTGCCGCGAAGAGTGAGGTGCCGAGAAGGAGTGCGGCGGTAAGTTTTCTCATGAAGGTTCCCCTTAGCTGCTGTCACGTGAGGGCGGCCGTTCCGGTCTTCTCCCCTCTTTGCCAGCGCATCGAAGCAGACAAAGGAGTGGCAGTCAAGAAAGTGTCGACACTATTGCGTTCAATCTTGTGGTCAGATACCGATTAAGCATCACGGACCTTTCGGCGACGCTTCAAATCGGCGGCATTGTCGGGCGCAAAAACCTTGAGCAGCGCGTCCTTGAGCGCCTGCTGCGTGACGGAGACGGTCATTTCGATATGTTCGCGCAACAGTTTCATGCCTTCCTCGGCATCTCGTTTGACGGCGGCGGCGACGATCCCGGAGTGGAAGGTGACTTGCGCCTTGTCGTGCGAAGGGTGCTCGATCTGGATGCGGCGGATGAAGCGGATGCGCGCATTGATGGAAGCGAGCTGCGCGACAAGTTCGGGATTTCCCGAGAGCTCGGCGATGAGCAGATGGAAGCCTTCGTCCTCAGCCAGAATGATGTCGGCTGGCTGGTCTCGATAGCCGTCGACGATCGCCTCCCAATATTCACGCAGCCGATCGATTTCGCGGTCTTCGGCGCGCTCGCACATCAGCTTGAAAGCGGCGCATTCAATGATGGAGCGCAGCTCATAGAGATCGAGCAGACCCTCGGTGCTGAGGCTCCTTACGAAGAAGCCGCGATTGGGGGTAAGCGAAACGAAGCCCTCGGAAGCGAGCCGGTTCAACGCCTCGCGGATTGGCGTGCGCGAGACACCCAGGCTGCGCGAAAGCTGGACCTCGTTGATGCGCTCGCCGGGCTTGAGCGTGAACTCCACGAGATGCTTGCGGATCGTGAGATAGGCACGTTCGCTGCTGTCGGCGCTGCGTCGCGTTTCGGCCTCGTTCATGGCGGGCTGGCCGCTGCCGGCGTCGCCCTCAACTCGTTCGGTCATGAAAGTTCCAATCGGATTTGTCTGCAGGTTGTGTCGACACTTTGCGGCTCACACTTCTTTCGCAAGTTCATACGAATGGCAAGCGGCGCTTCGGGGGGAAGGAAATGATCATTGGCATTCTTGGCGTCGGGCATCTGGCCGCTTCCATGCTGACAGGGTTTGTGCGGTCCGGGTTGGATCCAGCGGCAATCATCCTGTCTCCACGCGGCAAGGCCGCGGCCCTCGCGATCCAGCACGGCTTTCGGCTCGCCGCCGACAATCGCGAACTTGTTGAGGTTGCCGATGTCGTCCTCGTCGCTGTGCGACCCATCCATGCGCCGGAAGCAGTTAGCGGCTTGCCGTGGCGAAAGGGACAGACCGTGATATCGGTTTGCGCCGGCGTGCCGCTGGCCGGTCTGGATGTCGCGCCGGCGCGTATCGTTCGCGCCATGCCGCTCACCGCTTCCGAGATCGAGGCCAGTCCGACGGTCTACTATCCCGACGTGGAGCAGGCGAGGGCGGTGCTGGAGCGGTTAGGCCCCCCGATAGCACTCTCCAGCGAGAGGGATTTCGATGTCGCGACGGTCAGTGCCGCGGTCTACGGCTGGGCACAGGACCTCATCCGCAGGACGGCGGAATGGTCGAGCGCCCAGGGCCTCGATCCCACGGCGGCCCGCCGGCTGGCGGCAAGGACCTTCGTGGCGGCCGGACGACTGATCGCCGAAAAGGAAGACCCGATGGAGCGGATGCTGCTGGAATTGGTGACGCCGGGTGGGATCACCGAGCGGGGACTGCAGGTTCTCTCGGCGCGCGAGGTGCCGGTGGCCTGGGAGGAGGCCTGCATGGCGGTTCTCGCGAAGCTGACCGGCGGCCCTGCCGATACCTAGAAGCGGCGATGCGAGGCCGATCATCGTAGCGGCGGCGGCGGGTATTTCTGGCCCCCCGCCGCCTGTTCGCTCGGCGCGATGGTCAATTCCGCGATGTCGACATGGTCAGGCATCCGCAGCGCCGAAACAAGCGCGGCGGCAATGTCGGCCGGGCGCAATGGCCGTTGCTCGCAATACATGCGCTTGCGCAAGCCTTCGCGGTCTCCGTCAAAGGCCTTGAGGTAGAAATCCGTCTCGACGCGTCCAGGCGCGATTTCGGTCAGCCTCACGCCGGTGCCTGCAAGATCGAAGCGCAGGATGCGGCCCGCTTGCGACAGGCCGGCCTTTGCCGCGCCATAGGCTGTCGTACCGGCAAAGACGCCGCTGGCTGCCGTGCTGGTCAGGGTGAAGATGTGGCCGCGCTTGCGCGCGATCATACCGGGCAGAAGAAGGCGGATGAGTTGCAGCGGCGCGGTGAGATTCAGTTCCACCACCTCCGCCGTCTCTTCGGCGCTTTGTTCATGCAAGGGGCGCACGGTCGCCAGGCCGCCGGCATTGTTGACCAGCACGTCGATTTCGGCGGTGCCCAGCGCGGACATGATCGCTTCGCCATCGCGAACGTCGGTTGCGATGGGCTTGACCCGCGGCCCAAGCCGCTCCCGCAAGGCAAGCAGCGCGTCCTTGCTACGCGCCAGCGCATGGACCGTCAGCCCTTCCGCCACGAGGCACTCAACGATCGCCGCGCCAATGCCTTTGGAGGCTCCGGTGACGAGGGCGGTGCGATAGTCCATGCTCGTTCTCCCAAGCTGCTACGATCAAAGCGCGCCGTGTTCGGCGACCGCCCTCAGGATGCCGACCAGCCCGGCATCCCGCGCTGCCCTGAGTTCCTCGGGGCCGCGGCCATGCGCCGCCGCGGCCGTCGACGCCGAAACCGCCCGGATCGTGTCAGCGTCGAGCCTGGCCTCGAGCAGCGTGTCCCAGATGGCCTGATAGGTGGGACCGTATTTGCGCAGGAAGTCCTCGATGCCGTCGGCATTGAGGCTGTTGGAAATGAATGAGCCCTGCAACGTCCATTTCGGTCCCGGTCCGTACATGAATGCCCGATCGATATCCTCGACCGACGCGACGCCGTCGCGCACCAAGGCTATGGCTTCGCGCCACATCGCGCCCATCAGGCGCAAGGCGAGATGGCCTGTCACTTCCCTGTTGAGCGTAACCGGCTTCTTGCCGATGTCTTCGTAGACGGCGCGCGCCCGCGCGATTGCCTGCGCATCGGTCGCCTTGCCGCCGACGATCTCGACGAGCGGCATCAGATGCACCGGGTTGAACGGATGACCAAGCACGATGCGACCCGGCACGCGGCACTCGGCCTGGATGTCGGAGACGAGCAGCGCGGAGGAGGAGGAAGCGACGATGACCTCGTCGCCGATATGGTTTTCAATCTCGGCAAGCAGCCGCCGTTTGAGCGACAGGTCTTCCGGACCGTTCTCCTGCACGAAGTCGACTCCTTCGAGTGTCTCGGCCATCGTCGGGAAAAGCCTGATCGCCCCGGGCGCGGGCGCGGGGCCCTTCAAGCTGTCCAGGTCTGCCGCGAGCGCCGGCAGGACTTCGTGAAGGACTGCCTCCTGACCCTCCGCCGGATCATATACGCGCACATCATGACCGGCATGGGCAAAGCAAGCTGCCCAGCGCTGCCCGATGATGCCGAACCCGACAATGCCGATGGTCAGTCTGTCCATTCTCAGGCCCTTCTCCCATCGAGCGCGGCACGAAACGCTTCGTTGAGGTCGTTCCATGGGATAAGCAGGTCGAGCCAGGCGCCGATGCGGCCGGCGACGAGGATCGCCTCATTGACAAGGGGGTCGAAAGGCACTGCCTCCTCCATCGCCCTCTCGAGACGAAACAGCAGCGCCGGCGTTTCCGCGAGATGGCAGAAGTCTCGCAGCCGCGTCGCCGCCTTGTTCAGCGCAAGTGCCGCCGTCTGGCGCAGCACCGCCTCGTCGACGCTTGCCCGCTCGGATCGGATCCACCAGAGCAGTTCGTGCAGGACGCGCGCCTCCGCCTCCGCCGTGAAGACCGGTCCGGCGGGATGCATGATGGCCCGCGAAGCGGTGATATGGGCTATGTCGTCGGGCATGCGGTCCCAGATCACCTTGCGTCCGGCCACGATGTCGTGTGGAAGCGTCGATGCCGGCGGGGACTCCTCAGTCCCTCCGTCGGCCAGTGCCAGGGTCCCGTCGATGATGCGGCGTCCCTGTTCCCGCTTGAGCACCGCGGCGAGCTCCGCGATGCCCTCGACCGGCGCATCGAGATGGCCGAGCACGGTGATCTCCGCGGTCTCGGCCTGGAGCGGCGCGAAGGTGATTTCCAGGAACTGCCGTACCGGCCAGTAGATGAAGGCTCCCGCCTTGGCGTCGAGCACGTGGGTCGCGCCCTCCACGTCCTCGACGAAGGGGGCGTGCCAGTAGATATGGCTGCCGGCGATCTTGGGCGTGTGCAGTTGCAAACGCAGGGGTAAGGCGGCCAGCAGCGAGCGGCGAGTGCGCAGGGTGTCGCCGTTCAGTTGAATGGGCCAGGTCTTGCCCTCGGCCGAGAAAACGAGCTGCATGTCACTTGCCGGGGTTGAAGAACGAAACCGGCTTCAGGATCTGGTTGCGCATGTCGAGGAGATAGTCCGTCTCGATCACCTTGCGCCGATAGGCTTGCCATTCCGGGTCGGCTTCCATGCGGTCGCGACGCTCCTCACGGTCGGCAAGGGTCTCGTATTTCCACAAGTGCACGGTCCGGGAGAGATCGCCGATATGAGTCTGGAAGAAGCCGAAAGGCTCTCCCAGATAATGCCGCTGCATGGGCAGGCCGACATCCTCATAGAGCTTGAGGAAATGGGGCAGCTTGTTCGGGCGGGCGGTGTAGGTGCGGTGGTCGAAGATCATCTCGGTCACTCCTTCTGGTTCCTGTTCCGGCCCCGTGAGGCCAGAAAAGTCTTGTCCGGCTCGGCTTCGCCGGCGCCGCAAGCGCGGATCGTCTCAACCGCAACTTCGCACCGTCTCCGCGATAAGCCTGGCCGTCAGCGCCGGCGCTTCGATCTGCGGCACATGGCCAACGCCGTCGAGCAGGTGAACAGCGGCGAAGCCGGGCGCGCGGGCGGCATGAGCGGCAGGTGCTACGCGGTCGAGCTTGCCCCACACGAGCCGTGTCGGCACGCCGAGCTCCGCGAGAGCGGGCGTCAGGTCAAAGCCTTGCGTTCCATCCGGGAACAGCGCTTCGGCCATTGAGGCCAGCACATCCCTATTGCCGTTCTTTTCCATCTGCCTCAGCGCCGCTTGCGCGTAGCCGGCCGGCAGGGTTCGAGGATCGCCCACCATGACCGCCAGCCAGCGCTCGAGCGCCTGGACGGTGGTCGAGCGCGCAAGCCCGGCGATGAATCCGGCGTTGATCTCTGGGCCGAGACCGCCCGGGGCAAGAAGGGTCACGGAGCGCACGGTGAGGCGGCCGATCCGCGTAAGCGCAAGAGCGGCCGCCCCGCCCAGGGAATGGCCGACGAGATGAGCGTCCCTGACGCCCATGGCCTCCAGTTGGTCGGAAAGGGCGAAGGCGATCTCCTCGATGCTCTTGGCCGGCCGCGCGGCCTCCGCACCGTGGCCGGGCAGGTCGAGGCTGACCGTCGTAACATCCGGTTCGAGCAAAGGCACGACTTGCCGCCAAACGGAACGGTCCGCTCCGAAGCCGTGGATGAGGACCGCCGGCGCCGTTCGACGCGCTGTCGCCGGCGTGGCGACGTGCGATGCCGGGGACTCGGTCGGCTCCGTCTGGATGCCGCCGGACCGATCCGGACGCCCGGCGAGTGCGGCGTCAATGTCACGCTTCTTGATGCGTCCCCTTGGACCGGTCCCTGAGACGGTCGACAGGTCCAACCCCGCGGCCGCCGCAAGCCGGCGGGCAAGCGGGCTTGCGATTGCACGGGTGCCGGACTGGCGGGAGGGCGCAGGGGCGTCGGTTGCGGAGAGGGGATAGGCCGTCGCTGTTG
>NZ_RZTO01000176.1:0-9227 GCF_003997225.1 Mesorhizobium sp. M2C.T.Ca.TU.002.02.1.1 | reverse complement strand
ACGCATATCGGCGAGTTCCAGCAGATGTATCCGGATGTGGCGCTCTCGGTGCTGACGCCAAGGCGGCTCGACGACGTCAGCAATCCGGAGGCCGACGCCTTCATCGCCTTCGGTGTCGGCAACTGGCCGAACCGCGCGGTGGAGCTGCTGTGCGAAGTCTCCTTCACGCCGCTCTGCAGCCCGACGCTGCTCAACAAGGTCGGTGGATTTTCCAAACCCGCCGATGTGCTGCGCGCCAATCTCTTGCATCTCAGCGACACCGAGGACTGGGCGCGCTGGCTGGCGCTGTCCAAGGTGGAGAATCCCGACACCGAAGGCGGCATCTTCTTTTCCGACATGAACCTCGTCTTCTCGGCGGCGATCGCCGGCCAGGGAATTGCCTTGGGCGACGAACTGACCGGCCGCCGGGCGCTGAGCGAGGGCCGGCTGGTCAAGCCATTCGAGGCGACCGTGCCCTCGCCGCGTGCCTATTTCCTGGTCTTCGAACACGCCAAGGCCGGACACCCGGTGCTCAACGCCTTCAGCGACTGGCTGAGGGCGAAGCTGTCGGAGAGCAGGCTTTAGGCGGATTGAGGGCTGCCGCCCTCTGCGGTCGTCATCCTCGGGCTTGACCCGAGGATCCATGCCGTGACGCTGGCCGAGGGGTGCGGCGGACCAGAATTCTGCACCGTTGCGACGCGTATAGGTCACGGCATGGATTCCAGGGTCTGCGCGCGTCGCTTCGCTCCTTGCTCCGCCCTGGAATGACGACGGCACGAATGCTTTGACTAATCGCGAACGTTGGTGAGCACGCCGAACGCCGGTAAGCGCTCCGGCCGGCCACGACCCACCCACCCGTGAATCAAATTTGCCGATCAGGCGAAAACTATTCGGTTGCGGCGAGCCGCAGCCATGCCTACGATTTCATTGGGAACTGAGGAAAGAGCCAGGATGCAGCAACCCGGCCGGGCCGCAGAGATCAAGGCGAACGGGATCGGCAAGAGCTTCGGCTCGTTCCGGGCGCTGGATAATCTGTCGCTCGATATCGGCCGCGGCGAGTTCCTGACCCTGCTCGGGCCTTCCGGCTCCGGCAAGACCACTTTCCTGATGATTTTGGCGGGGTTCGTGCAGCCGAGCGAAGGCAGGCTGTTCAGCGACGGCGTCGACATCACGGATCGCCCCGCCGAACAGCGGGCCGCCGGCATGGTGTTCCAGGGCTACGCCTTGTTTCCGCATATGAGCGTGGAACAGAACATCGCCTTCCCGCTCAAGGTGCGCAAGAAGTCCACTTCCGAGATCAAGCAACGCGTCGGCGAGATGATCGAGCGTGTCGGCCTCAAGGGCCACGAAAAGAAGCTGCCGTCGCAGCTTTCGGGCGGTCAGCAGCAGCGCGTGGCGCTGGCCCGCGCGCTGGTGTTCGAGCCGGGCGTGCTGCTCCTCGACGAGCCGTTCTCGGCGCTGGACAAGAGCCTGCGCGGCCAGATGCAGGCCGAGATGAAGCGGCTGCACCAGGAGACCGGCACCACCTTCGTCTTCGTCACCCATGACCAGAGCGAGGCGCTGGCGCTGTCGTCGCGCGTCGCCATCTTCAATCACGGCAAGCTGTTGCAGGTCGGCAGGCCGGACGAGGTCTATGACCGGCCCGCCAACCGTTTCGTCGCCGAGTTCCTGGGCGAGATCAACATGCTGCCGGTGAAGGGCGTGCGCCCCGCCGACAATGGCGCCACCGGGCTGTGCGAAGACCGCGCGGTCAACATGCGCTGCAAGGCGGAAACGATCAAAGGCGACGCGATCCTCGCCATCCGTCCCGAGGACATGTCGATCGCGCCGGAAGCGTCGGTCAATCAGAACGGCATCGCCGCGACGGCTGTCGCCTCAACTTACCTGGGTGCTGCAACCAAGCTCGACCTTACCACCCGCCAGGGCGCCAAGGTCACCGTCTCGGTGCCGAACGAGGTCGCGGCGGCGGCTTTGAGCAAAGGCAACTCCGTCTGGCTGACCTGGCCAGCAGAAAAGGGTTTCCTCCTTCCGGACGGAGGACAGTAAGCACCGCCGCCGCGGCCTGAAAGCGCCGCATCGGCTTTCGGTTCAATCAACGACAACAAGGGGAACTGACATGAACGACACGAAGAAACAAATGATCGAATCGCTGACCGAGCGGACCAAGCGCGGCGAGATCTCACGCCGGCAGTTCGCGCAGCTCGCCGGCCTCGTGCTTGCCGGCACGCCGATGCTGCTGCGTTCGACCGGCGCCCATGCCGAAACCAAAGGGCTGGTGCTGGTCAACTGGGGCGGCGACGCCATCACCGCCTATGACGCAGCCTACGGCCAGGCCTTCACCAAGGACACCGGCATCCCAGTCAAGATGGACGGCTCGGGCCCGACCGAAGGCGCGATCGCCGCGCAGTTCAAGAGCGGCGCGCCGACCTGGGACCTGGTCGACGTCGATCCGTTCTCGGCCATCACGCTCGGCGGCCAGGGCATGCTCGAGCCGATCGACTACAAGATCGTCGACAAGAGCAAGATGCGGCCGGGCTTCGGCTGGGAATACGCAGCGTCCACCTATTTCTTCTCCTATGTGATCGCCTACGACTCGCAGAAATTCGGCTCCAACGCGCCGACCGGCATGGCCGACTTCTTCGACGTCAAGAAATTCCCGGGCAAGCGCTCGCTCTACAAATGGGGCGTGTCGAGCTGGGAAGCCGCCCTTCTCGCCGACGGCGTGGCGCCGGCCTCGCTCTATCCGCTCGACCTCAAGCGCGCGCATGACAAGATCGCCGCCTTCAAGGAGAACGTCGTCTCCTATTGGGGCGGCGGCGCCGAGAGCCAGAGCGTGCTGCTCAACGGCGAAGCCTCGATGGCGATCGTGTGGTCGACCCGCGCCTCGCTGATCGAGCAGGATTCCGGCGGCCAGATCAAGTTCATCTGGGACCAGGGCCTGATCTCGCCCGGCGCGCTGGCGGTCTTGAAGAACAACCCCGGCGGCAAGGAAGCGGCGATGAAGTTCATTGCCAGCACCCAGGACCCGCAGAAGGAACTGGTGATGTTCGACAAGCTCGGCCAGGGCCCGGCCAATCCGGCGGCCGACGCGCTGATCCCGGCCGACAAGAAGCGCATCAACCCCGTCGATCCGGCGAACATGGCCAAGCAGATTCCCCTCGACATGGAGTGGTACGCCAAGAATTACGGCGCAGCGCTCGACGAATACACCAAGATCATCTCGGCCTGATCGGGCCGAGATTTTCGGACCGATGAGAGGCACCCTCTCCGACAGGATGGGCGCGGCGCTGCTGATGGCGCCGCTGCTCCTGTTCCTGATCCTTGCCTATGCGTGGCCGTTCCTCGGCGTGGTGAAATGGAGTTTTACGCTCCCCACGCCCGGGTTCGGCCAGTACCACGCCTTGCTCACCGACGATCTGGTGCAGTCGGTGTTCATCCGCACGCTGCGCATCGCGGCGATCGTCACCATCGTTTCGGTGACCGCCGCCTATGCCATCACCGTGGTGTGGGTGCGCGGCTCACCGGTGCAGCGCGTGCTTGCCGAATTCTGCATCCTGGTGCCGTTCTGGATCTCGGTGCTGACGCGCGCCTTCGGCTGGGTGGCGCTGCTTTCCAATCGCGGCCTGATCAACACCTGGCTGCAATCGATCGGCTTCATCTCGGAGCCGCTGACCCTGGTGCGCAACGAATTCGGCGTCATCGTCGGCATGTCGCATTTTTTGATCCCCTTCGCGGTGTTCCCGCTGGCTTCCGCCATGCGCAGCCTCGACGAGCGCGTGCTGCTTGCGGCGCGCGGCCTGGGCTCCAGCCGCATGCGCACTTTCTGGACGGTGTTCGTGCCGATGACGCGCTCCGGCATCATCGGCTCGGCGCTGATCACGTTCGTCTTCTCGCTGGGCTTCTTCGTCACGCCGGCGATCCTCGGGGGCGGTCGCAGCGTCATGATCGCGGAGCTGATCTATCTGCGCATCTTCCAGAGTCCCGACTGGGGCCTGGGCGCGGCGATCAGCGTTGTGCTGGTGGTGTTCGTCGGCGCGCTGATGGCGCTGCTGTTCCGCTACGTCAAACCGAAGCAATTGGTGTAGCAAGATGCCGACTTATCGCCCCGGTCCCGTCTCGCTCATCCTCGCCGTGCTGGTGGCGCTGTTCCTTCTGATGCCGCTGCTTGCCGTCATCCCGGTGTCGCTGACGCCGAGCCGCATGCTGACCATGCCGACGGGCGAACTGTCGCTGCGCCACTACCGCTCGCTGATCGAGGATCCGCGATGGCTGGACTCGATCCTGCTTTCGCTCAGGATCGGCGTCGTCAGCAGTATCCTCTCCACCGCGCTTGCCCTCACCTTCAGCCTCGGCGTCTGGATGTTCCAGCCGCGCTTCACCGCCGCCCTGGTCGGCTTCGTGCTGTTGCCGATGGTGGTGCCGCCGGTGGTTTCGGCCGTGACGCTCTATTTCCTGCTCACCTCGGTCTCCGGCCTGACCTCCTTCTTCGGCTACGACACGTGGCTCGGTGTCGCCATGGCGCATTCGGTGATGACGGTGCCTTTCGCCACGGTGCTGATCCTGGTGTCGCTGAGCCAGCTGGATCGCCGCATCGATCTTGCCGCGCGCGGGCTTGGCGCGAGCGTCTGGGAACGCGCGACGCGCGTCATCATGCCCAACATCAAGTTCGGCATCATCACGGCCGCACTTCTGTCCTTCGTGCTCTCCTGGGAAGAGATCGGCGTGACGCTGTTCATCACCTCGGTCAACGCCATCACCCTACCCCGCCTGATGTGGATGGGCCTGCGCGACAACATCGACCCGGCAATCGCAGCGCTTTCGGTGATCCTGATCATCATCACCGTTCTGGTGCTCGTCGTGCGCAGCGTCATCACAAGGCAGCGCGCCGCGAAGGCCTGATCAGACAAACCTGACCGAGACACGGCCGAACCTGCCCAGGTCGCCGGTGACTTCGTCGCCGGGCTCGACTTCTATCGGTTTGACGCAGGTGCCGGTTATCACCACCTGCCCCGGCTCCAGCGCGATGCCGAGACCCGACAATTCGTTGACGATCCATTGAAGGGCGATCCGGGGATCGCCCAGCACAGCCGCTCCCGATCCGTCATGACGCGACTTCCCGGTGACGAACCCGACCACCGGGTGCCTCGCCAGATCCACATCGCGCCAACCGTCTTCCACGGCCTCGCCGATGACGAACAGATTGGCGCAGGCATTGTCCGCGATGAGTTGCGCCGCGCCGACCGCGCAGAAGTCGTCATAGCGCGAGTCCGGTATCTCGATCGCCGGGTGCAGGGCCGCCACGGCATCCATCACCTCGGCAATCTCATAGGGTTCGGCGCGTGGCTTCAGGGCGCGGCCGAAGCGAAAGGCGAATTCGATTTCGGCCACGCGCATCCTGCTTGTCGCCAGCGAAACGGCTGCGCCGACCTCGACCGCCTTCTCCGCCAGCAGTCGCCCCGCCATCGGACCATCGACGTTGATGTGCCTCTGCCCGGCCAGGCTGGTGGCGGCAATTTTCCAGCCGAAAAGCGGAGCCGTCGAGCGGTCCATCACATACGATTGGACGGCATAGCCTTCCGAACGCGTTTGCGGCCGCACCGTCTCGGGTATCGCATCGAGACGGGTGCCATTGTCCCAGTGGGTCACCAACAGGCGCGAAGCGGCCCTGGCTTTTTGCGTATCGAACATCGTCAGCACCGAAGATCAAGAATGCCACGCTGCCCGCCGCTTCTCGGATCGGGAGCCCGGCATGGAGCATTGCGCAATGTGAACCAAGCGAGACGATAGGTGACGGGGTATCGAGAGTCCAGATTACCGGACAGGAGCCCCCGACGACATCAAGCCGGTGATCGCCCTAGAGGGTTTCACGGAAACGGCGAACCGCTCTATCCCTTTGTTTTTACGCAATTCCGGACGGAAAACCGCTCACACTTTTCCTGAGATTGCTCCTAAAGCGCGTCGCGCTGGAACGGATTCAGGCGACGCGACTTAAGCCTGCGCTTGATGCACGTCGTTGTTCCAGAACCGCCGCGCACTTCTGGGCGACATGCATTAGTGAACGCGGCAAGGCACGGGGCCTCAAAACGAAAGAGGCCCGCCGTGATCGGCGAGCCTCTTACGGGGCCGAAGTGGAAGCTCGGCGCCGTCATGATCCGGGGGTGTGGATCGACTCGAAATTTAGCCAACAGCGCCCGGCCAGGCGACTTACAAATCTGTAATCTTCGGCTGGGCCGGAAACCGGCCAGAATAAGAAAACCCTTTATTATCAGAAATTTGCAGCGAGAACCGAGCTTCGAAGCACCGCCTCTCAAAGAAACGTGATGAACCGTCCGGTGTCGCGATGCGGCCCGCTTGTGCTCAGTCTGCGCCATCGAAGCGCCGCACCGGACGAAGGCCCCCCGGCCTCGTCCGTGCGTGGCAGTCCGTTCAGGCAGCCTGCGGCCGCCGCATCCTCTCGACGAAGGCCTGCCTTGCCGGTCCGGCAAGCGGCTTGTCCATCGCCAGCAGGCCGTCAAGCAACGCCAAAAGTTCGCGCGCTGCCGAAGACTTGCAGGAATAATAGACCATCTGACGATCACGGCGGGTTTCGACAAGGCCAAACCTGCGCAGTTTGGCCAGGTGTTGCGACAGCGCTGACTGGCTGAGTTCGACCTTGTCGGCGAGCACGCCGACAGAGAGTTCGCCCTCGGCGAGGTAGTTCATGATGAGCAAACGCTTCTCGTTGCCCATCACCGCAAGAAAGGCTGCCGCGCTTTCTGCGTTGGCGGTAAGTTTCTTGGTAACCATCGATTTCCCCATGGTTCAGGCTCTTCCGAAGGCCATGGGGGCAATGGCTTCAGAGTTCCAGAGCGTTGACGAGCCTGCCCCGGTTTGGACGCGGGACCTGCCCTGCTTCTTTTTCGACCAGAACCCCTTCGTAACCCGGTTGCCACCACGTCGGGGTTGCTGGTCTCGGACAGAATACGCGGCGTTTTTTCGGGCTCAAGTCAATGCAGACTCGGAAAAATTCCGCGCTGCTAATGCGTATCAGCGCAGCGCTCGTTCGGCAAGAATATAACGAGGCCGGCAAAACAGCGGCCAGCCGCGGGCAAGGAGCACAGCAACCGGCGTGCCGGCTGAAGAGACCTCGGCCACGAGGTCGCCGCGACTCACTCCCAACCTCGAAGCGTGCTAATATTAGCCGGGCAAAGGAAGCCGGGCTGGAGAAGGAAGCCATGTCCGTCGTACGCAACACGTTCAACCCCGACGAGACGGCCATGCTTGGCCGTGTCTACGAAAACGGCAATTTCGAAGGCGAGACTGCCGAGCAGAAGGAAGCGCGCGCCTCGCGCATCATCGCCAATTACATGGCGGGCATCACTGACGAGGCGGAACTGATCGAGCTTTCACGGAGACCGCTTGGAAGATGAGCAAGCTGAGTGGCGTTCGGGAAACGGCTTCACGTTAAGTTGACGTTTTGCGATGCAACTCCACGATAAAATATATCGTGTTACGATATAGCTCAGGAGGTTTTAGCGATGATCCAAGGATGGTTTTCCAGACCGGTCGAAGTGGCCGTCGGGCTTTCCGGCTCGATCCGCCACATATCCAACGCCGAACAGGCCGTCGAACTGTTGACCGGCCAATGGCGCGATGCCGGCAGCGCGCTGCATGGCGCGGCCCTGCGCGCCTGCCGCCGGGCGATCCGCGGCGACGTTGCGGCGGACAACGCGAGGGAGGCCTTCATCGTAGCCGCGCGCGAGGCGCATGTGCTGGTGGAATAGACTGTGGCGGGCCCGGCGCTCCACAGGCCGGCCTATCGATAGTAAAGCCATAGAAGAACCAGCACCGCCAACGCCGCCGGAGACAGCAGGATTCCGGCGCGAAAGATGCACATGGCCAGCTGAAGCGGAGTGAACATGCCCTGGCGGTGTCGGACCTACCGGTCGCGCCATTTGACGGGAAACCGACGCTCCGTTCGAAACGCGCGCGGACGATCCGTTTCAGCCTGCGAGCGGTTCAGGCGCGCTTCCTCGTAGAGCCCGAAAGCGGTCGCCATCAAGGTGGCAACGGTCATGGTGGATGCGAGCACGGCGATAAGCATGAGAGGTCTTCCCGCGTTTCATCAGCCTGCCGGATTGATTAGCCCCGACCGCGAGGGTGCGGCAGTGACTTTGGTCACGCGATTTTCAGCTTTTTGGACCGCATACCGGTGCCCGTCAGCCGGTCCGAAAGCGGCCGGTCGCCACATTGAAAATTTTTCGGAACCTAACGAGCGATGGTTGGTTAACGCGCGGGTCCGGCATTCGCGGCCCGCATCAGGCGCTGTCCGGCGCCGATTGCTTGCTCAAAAGACGATCATAAGAATGGAGGAAATGATGAACGATGTCTGGTTTTCCGAACCAGTCGTGATCGATTTCCAGCCAAGCGGCCAGCGCAAGGTTTCGAGCTGCTTCGAGGCGATGGAATGCCTCGACCAGCGCTGGCCCAGACAGGCGCGCGACGGCGCCTGGCGCTCGGCGAACCGCGTCTGCCGCGACGCGCTCGACGGCCTGCGCAGCCCGGTGGAAGCCCGCAAGACGCTGCGCAAAGCGGCCAAGGTCGCCGGCCTGCTGGCGTAGCCCCGATTTTCCACGAAGCCCCACGAGGGCGTCACCAGGCCCGTCGCGGTTTCCCATTGCCGCGGCGGGCTTGCGTTTTTTTAATGCAGGCGAAGTGACGGCCGACGCATACTTGGAACGCGTTCAAGCACGCGCCCCGCTGGATACATGAAAACGCCGGCCGCTGGCTTCGGGGTTGCCTGACGGGTTCAGGCCCTTTCATTTCGGCGAGTCGGCCGGAAGGCCGCAACGCGAGCACGGGGACGTGGTAAACGGGCGGTTATTATCCACAGGGCCGTGGCGGCGGATGCTTCAGCCAAAGCCGCCAAGCACTTCGGGAAACTGTGCCGCCATCGCACCTTCTTCAGCCTGGCGGGCGTAGATCTGATGCATCTTCGCGCCGTCATATCTGGCGCGGCGGCGCTGGATATCCTTGCCAAAAAAGCCGGCAACGGCGTCGAAACGGCGGAAGAAGCGCTTCATCGCGCCGCGCTCGAAGGGTATGCGCTGCTCGAACGGCTTGCGCCAGGGCGTGTCCTTCGCCAGGTCGCGCCAGATGCTCAGCGCTTCCAGCTCGACCCCAACCTGGTTGCCCCACGGCTTGCCGCCGGCGAAATGCCTGGCCCAGGCCTGGGAAAATCGAAATTCCCTCGTCCCCAGCGATTGCAG
>NZ_RZTO01000175.1:0-9227 GCF_003997225.1 Mesorhizobium sp. M2C.T.Ca.TU.002.02.1.1 | reverse complement strand
TCACCGACCTGATGATGGCCTTCCCGGCGCTGCTTCTGGCCATCTGCCTGGCCGCGGTGTTCGAGCCGAGCCTCTGGATCGTCGCCATGGTGATCGCGCTGGTCAACTGGGTGCAGACGGCGCGCGTCATCTACACGGAAACCTCCTCGCTCGCCGAGCGCGAGTTCATCGATGCCGAGCGCACGATCGGGGCGAGCGCCCCGCGCATCCTGTTGCGCCACATCCTGCCGCATCTCCTGCCGACCATCATCGTCTGGGGCACGCTCGGCATCTCGACCACGGTGCTGCTCGAAGCCACGCTCAGCTATCTCGGCATCGGCGTGCAGCCGCCGACCGCCTCCTGGGGCAACATCATCTTCGAGAACCAGACCTATTTCCAGGCGGCGCCCTGGCTGGTGTTCTTCCCCGGCGCCGCGATCCTGGCCCTGGCGCTGGCCTTCAACCTGATCGGCGACGCGCTGCGCGACATCCTCGACCCAACGCAGAGAGGGCGGGAATAATGGGAGGCCGGTCATGATCGCCTATCTCGGCCGCCGGCTCATCCAGTCGCTGCTCATCCTGCTCGGCGTCTCGCTGATCACCTTCGCGCTGCTCTATCTTTTGCCGGCCGATCCGGTGCGCCAGATTGCGGGCCGCAGCGCCACGCCCGAAACGGTGGAGAACATCCGCCGGCAGCTCGGCCTCGACCAACCCTTCATCGTGCAATACTGGCATTATCTCACCAGGCTCATCGGCGGCGATCTCGGCCGCTCCTACATCCAGCGTTCGGAAGTCACGGAACTGATCGTCTCGCGGCTGCCGGCGAGCCTGCTTCTGATGGTCGGCGCCATCCTGTGCGAGCTCGCGATCGGCCTCGCCATGGGACTGGTCGCCGCCGTCAAGCGCGGCACCGCCACCGACCAGACCTTGATGGTCGCCTCCTTCGTCGGCGTCTCGGCGCCGCAATTCGTCGTTGGCCTGCTCCTGCTCTACGTCTTCGCCGTCAGGCTCGGCTGGTTCCCGATCGGCGGTTACGGCAGCTGGCGCCACCTCGTGCTGCCCTCGCTGACCATGGGCATACTCGGCGCCGGCTGGTACGCGCGCATGATGCGCTCGTCGATGATCGACGTGCTGCGCCAGGACTATATGCGCACCGCCCGCGCCAAGGGCCTGGCGCGCGGCGCCATCCTTTTTCGCCATGCCCTGCCCAACGCCATCCTGCCGGTCGTCGCCATGATCGGCATCGACATCGGCGTCTTCATGGGCGGCATCGTCGTGGTCGAAAGCGTGTTCGGCTGGCCGGGCATCGGCCAGCTCGCCTGGCAGGCCATCCAGCGCGTCGACATCCCCATCATCATGGGCGTCACCCTGGTCTCGGCCTTCGCCATCGTGCTCGGCAACCTCTTGGCCGACATCATCGCGCCCTTCATCGACCCCAGAATCAAACTGAGGTGAGCATCAAACTGAGATGAGCATCGAGATGAAAACGACAACAACCAGAGAAAGGGAACACTGACATGAGACGATTTCTGGCATCCACCGTGGCGGCGTCGGCGCTCGCGCTGATGCTCGGCATGGCAAGCGCCCGCGCCGACGACGCGGTCGACCCCAACATCAAGCAGGGCGGCGCCATCACCATCACCTACAAGGACGACGTCGCCACGCTCGATCCGGCGATCGGCTATGACTGGCAGAACTGGTCGATGATCAAGAGCCTGTTCGACGGATTGATGGACTATGAGCCGGGCACCACCAAGCTCAAGCCCGACCTCGCCGAAAGCTACGAGATCTCGCCGGACGGCAAGACCTTCACCTTCAAGCTGCGTCACGGCGTGAAATTCCACAACGGTCGCGAGATGACCGCCGACGACGTCAAATACTCGCTCGACCGCGTCACCAATCCGAAGACACAGAGCCCGGGCGCCGGCTTCTTCGGCTCGATCAAGGGCTATGACGATGTCGCCGCCGGCAAGGCCGACAACCTCTCCGGCGTCACCGTGGTCGACCCTTATACGATCAAGTTCGAGCTTGTCCGGCCGGACGCTACCTTCCTGCATGTCATGGCGATCAACTTCTCGCATGTCGTGCCGAAGGAGGACGTCGAGAAATACGGCGCCGACTTCGGCAAGCATCCGGTCGGCACCGGCGCCTTCAAGCTCGCCGAATGGACGCTCGGCCAGCGCATCGTCTTCGAGCGCAATCCGGACTACTGGCACAAGGGCCTGCCGCATCTCGACAAGATCACCTTCGAGATCGGCCAGGAGCCGATCGTGGCGCTGCTGCGCCTGCAGAAAGGCGAGATCGACGTGCCCGGCGACGGCATTCCGCCGGCCAAGTTCCAGGAGGTGATGAGCGACCCCGAGCAGAAGGCGCGCGTCGTGGTGGGCGGGCAGTTGCACACCGGCTACATCACCATGAACACCACCATGGCGCCGTTCGACAATGTGAAGGTGCGCCAGGCCGTCAACATGGCGATCAACAAGGACCGCATCGTCCAGATGATCAACAACCGCGCGGTGCCGGCCAACCAGCCGCTGCCGCCCTCGATGCCCGGCTACGACAAGGCCTTCAAGGGCTACGCCTATGACGTCGCCAAGGCCAAGGCGCTGCTGGCCGAGGCCGGCCATCCGGACGGCTTCGAGACGCAGCTCTTCGCCATGAACACCGACCCCAATCCACGCATCGCCCAGGCGATCCAGCAGGACCTGGCGGCCATCGGCATTAAGGCCAGCATCCAGTCGCTCGCCCAGGCCAATGTCATTGCCGCCGGCGGCGACAAGGCCGGCGCGCCGATGATCTGGTCGGGCGGCATGGCCTGGATCGCCGACTTCCCGGATCCCTCGAACTTCTACGGCCCGATCCTCGGCTGCGCCGGCGCCGTGCCCGGCGGCTGGAACTGGTCGTGGTATTGCAACAAGGATCTCGACGCCAAGGCGGCCGAGGCCGATTCAGTCGTCGACCCGGCCAAGTCAGCCGATCGCGAAAAGATGTGGAGCGCGATCTACGACAAGATCATGGAGGACGCGCCCTGGGCGCCGGTCTTCAACGAGCAGCGCTTCACGCTGAAGTCAGCCCGCATGGGCGGCGCCGACAATCTCTATGTCGACCCGGTCCATATCCCGATCAACTACGACAATGTGTATGTGAAAGATGTGCAGTAACTGCGACTACACCATCCACGGGCGCCATCACCATTTCGGCTGGGACAATTCCTTTGCCCCGGCCGAGCGGGTGGCGCCCGGCTCGACGATCGAGTTCCAGTGCCTGGATTCGTCCGGCGGTCAGCTCAAGGCGGACAGCACGGTCGCCGACATCGCCAAGCTCGATTTCGGCCAGATCAACCCTGTGACCGGGCCGATCTTCGTCGAGGGCGCCGAGCCGGGCGACGCGCTGAAGGTGACGATCGAGATGTTCAAACCGTCCGGCTTCGGCTGGACGGCGAACATCCCGGGCTTCGGCCTGCTTGCCGACGACTTCAAGGAACCGGCGCTCGCCATCTGGAAATACGACGCCGCCTCGCTCGAACCCGCTCTGTTCGGCAAGAACGCACGCGTGCCGCTGAAGCCGTTCGCGGGCACCATCGGCAACGCGCCGGGCGAGAAAGGTCACCATTCGGTGGTGCCGCCGCGGCGCGTCGGCGGCAATCTCGACATCCGCGACCTTGCCGCCGGCACCACGCTCTATCTGCCGGTGGAAGTGGCGGGCGCGCTGTTCTCGGTCGGCGACACGCATGCCGCGCAGGGCGACGGCGAGGTATGCGGCACGGCGATCGAAAGCCCGATGGATGTCGTGCTCAAGCTCGACCTCGTGAAGGACGCGCGGCTGAAGACGCCGCGCTTCACCACGCCCGGCCCGGTGACGCGCCACCTCGACGCCAAGGGCTATGAGGTGACGACGGGCATCGGACCCGATCTGATGACCGGGGCCAGGGAGGCCGTCAGCCAGATGGTCGACTTGCTGTCCGCCCGCTACAAGCTCGACCCGGTCGATGCCTATATGCTGGTCTCGGTCTGCGGCGATCTCCGGATCAGCGAGATCGTCGACATGCCGAACTGGGTGGTGTCGTTCTACTTCCCACGCTGCGTGTTCGAATGAGCGCAAGCGTGGTCGACGAACACGCTGACGCCGCCGCAGGGGCGGCCGCGGGGCCGGTGCTCGAAATCACCGGCCTCTCCGTCGGCGTGCGCGGCGAGGATGGCGAGCGCGAAGTGGTGTCCGGCCTGTCGCTGTCGCTCGGACGCGGCGAGACGCTGTGCATCGCCGGCGAGTCCGGTTCCGGCAAGTCGATGACGGCGCTGGCGATCATGCGGCTCCTGCCGCAGCCCGCCGGCCGCATCGCCGCAGGCACGATCCGGCTCTACGACAAGGACGGCAGTGCCGTCGAACTGACGGCGCTCGACGAGCGCCGCATGCGCGACATTCGCGGCGACCGCATCGCCATGATCTTCCAGGAGCCGATGACCTCGCTCAATCCGGTGCTGTCGATCGGCCGGCAGCTCACCGAATCGATCGAGGCGCATACCGGTCTCTCCCATGCCGAGGCGCAACGGCGCGCCGTCGAGGCGCTGAAGGCGGTTCGAATTTCCGAAGCCGAAAGCCGGCTGAAGCAGTTTCCGCACGAATTGTCGGGCGGCATGCGCCAGCGGGTGATGATCGCCATGGCGCTGGCGCTCGAGCCCGACGTGCTGATCGCCGACGAGCCGACGACGGCGCTGGACGTGACGGTTCAGGGCGAAGTGCTGGAGCTGCTGCGCGACCTGCAGCGCCAACACGGCACCAGCGTCATCCTGATCACCCACGACATGGGCGTCGTCGCCGAGATGGCCGACCGCGTCATCGTCATGCGCAATGGCCGCATGATCGAGGAAGGCGCGACCGCCGATATTTTCGCCAGGCCCCAGGCCGCCTACACGCGCGAGCTTCTTGCCGCGGTTCCGCGCATCGGCTCGGGCGCGGGGCGCCGCGCTTCCGGCGAGCCGGACGAGATGGCCGGGAAGGACAAGGTGGCGGTTGTGAACGACCTCCATGTCCGCTTCGACCTGCATGGTGGTTTCTTCGGCCGCGTCACCCGGCGGGTGCACGCCGTCGAGGGCGTCTCCTTTTCGATCGCGCCCAACGAGACGCTGGCGCTGGTCGGCGAATCCGGCTGCGGCAAATCCACCACCGCCAAGGCGCTTGCCGGCCTCGTGCCCTATACGGGTGGCGTCACGATCGGCGGCCGCGAGCTTTCCGGGCTTGGCGGCGACGCGCGCAAGGCCGTGCGCCGCGACGTGCAGATGGTGTTCCAGGATCCCTACGCCTCGCTCGACCCACGCATGCGCGTCGGCGACCTGGTCGCCGAGCCGCTGCTCATCCACGGCATCGGCACACGGCAGGAACGCCAGAGCCAGGTGGCTGCCCTGTTCGAGCGGGTCGGCCTGTCCGCAGCGCAGATGGAGCTCTATCCGCATGAATTCTCGGGCGGCCAGCGCCAGCGCATCTGCATCGCCCGCGCGCTGGCGCTCAGGCCGAAGCTGATCATCGCCGACGAGAGCGTGTCGGCGCTTGATGTCTCGGTGCAGGCGCGCGTGCTCGATCTTTTGAAGGAGCTGCAGCGCGAGTTCGGCGTCGCCTATCTCTTCATCTCGCATGACATGGCGGTGGTCGAGAACATCTCCGACCGCGTCGCCGTCATGTATCTCGGCCAGATTGTCGAGATCGGCAGCCGCGACCAGGTCTTCTCCAACCCGCGCCATCCCTACACGCGCCGGCTCATCGAGGCGGTGCCGGTTCCCGATCCGTCGCGCCGCCGCACACGCTTTGCCCGTCTCGACCGCGAAATTCCAAGCGCGACCCGGCGGATCGGCGAAACCGTGCCGAAACTGCTGCTCAAGGATTTCGGCGGCGGACACCTCGCAGCGGTCGCGGATTGACAGGCATCCGGAGCGGCGATCTGTCCGTTTTGGGAACCGCGCGAATGGTGGTAAAGCTGACGCAGCCACTCACCTATTTAGGGATTCGAATGTCGGCCCTCACACGCCGCAAACTCCTGCAAGGCGCCGCGGCGGCCGGCGCGGCCGGTATCGGCCTCTCCGCCGCCGGCAAGTTTGCCGGCTGGGCGGCGCCGAAGCCCGAATCGCTGATTCTGAAGACCGCAAGCGTTCAGGCGCAACTGATGGAGGGCGCGCCGACGAAGAACGTGCTGACCTATGGTGAAGCGGGCCCGCCGCCGGTCGTCAGGATGAGGAAGGGCGAGCCTTTCGCCGCCCGTTTGATCAACGGCATCGACGATCCGACGACCATCCACTGGCATGGCGTCCGCGTTCCCAACAAGATGGACGGCGTGCCGTTCATGGTGCAGCCCTATGTCTATCAGGGCGATCATTTCGACTACGCCTTCACCCCGCCAGACGCCGGCACCTTCTGGTATCATCCGCATTGCAACACGCTGATCCAGATGGGTCACGGGCTGACGGGCGTGATCGTCGTCGAGAACCCGAACGATCCGGTCTTCGATGTCGAGATGGTCGTCAACCTGCGCGACTGGCGGCTCGGCGACGACGGTCAGTTCATCGAGCCGTTCAGGCCGCGCGACGCGGCCAAGGCCGGCACTTTCGGCACGGTACGCACCGCCAATTGGCAGGACCAGCCGCAATTCGACGCGCCGGCCGGCGGGCTGGTGCGGCTTCGCGCCGCCATCACCGACGTCACCCGCATCTATGCCTTCCGTGTCGACGGCGCCGAGGCGACGGTCATCGCGCTCGACGGCAACCCGGTGCCGCAGCGCTTTGCGCCGGACGCCTTGCAACTGGGACCCGGCCAGCGGCTGGAGCTTGCCATCCGCATGCCCGACGAGGAAGGCGCGATCGTCAGCCTGCGCGATGTCAGGGGCACCAAGCCGAAAATCCTGGCGACGCTGCGCTCGGTCGGCAAATCGCTGAAGCATGATCTGCGCGATCTCGGCCCGCTCGAAGCCAATCCCGTGGCGGAGGTGGACCTGACCAGCGCCAAACGCATTCCGCTGGCGCTGAGCGCTACGGCGGAAAACGTCGCGGTCGACAGCATCTGCGGCTCGCTCGGCTACAGTTTCTGGGCGATCAACAAGGTGCCGTGGCCGGGCGACACGCCGGACCCGACCGCGCCGCTCGCCGAGCTGAAGCTCGGCCAGAGCTACATCGTCGATATGGAGAACCTCACCCCGCACGCGCACCCGATCCATCTGCACGGCATGAGCTTCAAGGTGCTGTCGTCATCGACCAGGGCAGTCCAGCCGCTCGTCTCCGACACCTATCTGATCCAGCCCGACGAGAAGGTGCAGCTCGGCTTCGTTGCCGACAACCCCGGCGATTGGCTGCTGCATTGCCACATCATCGAGCACCAGAAGACCGGCATGACGAGCTATTTTCGGGTGGTGTGAGCGCATTGGCGCGGAAAGGCGCCGGCATTCGGCGTCTATCTCGGGTTGACGCGTTTGGCCGATTGCCTAGGTAGGCAGGAGGGCGCTGGGGCGGCACGCAACTCCGACCGACGGCATGACATCCTTGCGTATTCGAAAACTTGCCTTCGTTGCGGCAGGCATCTCCATCCTGTCGTCCTGCGTCATCCCTGACGACACGTCGGGCATCGCCAAGGTCGACGCCACCACGGCCGCTGCCCGCAAGGAGATGGTCGGTCTCAGCGAGGCCGATGTCCGCATGTGCGCCGGCTTTCCGACCGCGACGGCCGATGTGGGATCATCCGGCCAGATTTGGACCTATCAACGCACCGTCCAACGCGGCAACCTCAGTATCGCGGTGCCGACGATGGCCGTGGGCGCGATCCCCGCGGTTGGAGGGTCGGTCAACGTCGCTCCTGGCGGCTATTGCAACACGCAGATCCGCATGATCGGCGGTCGTGTCGCCGAGGTTGCCTATGCCGGCGACAACAATCTGCCGAACAGCATCGATGCGCTCTGCGTCAGCACGGTGGACGCCTGCGTGGCCTATGCGCGGCAGCGCAATCACAAAGCGACGGCGGTCTCGAGGTGAGCGGGACCAGGCCGCTCCGAGGCTCAGCGACCTCCGGGGTGAATGGCGCCGGGCTCCTTTTCGGAGGCGTCGGGCGAAACGCGCCGGGCCCGGTTTCTGCTTGTCTCGGGCGGCGCGACATCCATCAGGTTTCTGACCTTGGCATTGTTGTGAGCCTGGATCACCGCGCGACCGAAATGAAGTAAAATCCCGAGCACTGACATTGGCACGTCCTCCATTGGATTGCTGATGTGTCGGTGGCGGGCGCCGGACAGTGCTCTTGGTCTGTTTCATGGGAATGGCTCGGAAAACGGCTGATCGTTTCCAAACCCATGGGTTCTGGAAACATTTGCGCGCATATGGCCTCGATCGCGATGGCCCTCGGCGAAAGAGCTCCGGGGAGCAGTCCGAAATTCGTCCGGCGCGAAGCCCGTGCTTCGGCAGGATTCAGTCGGGCGCCCGAAGCATGTATGTTTAACGATACTGATTCTTCCGATCGTTTTGGCTGGTCGATGTGAGAAAAATCGTCGCTGCACTCACCGTCGCTGTTGTTCTTGTCGTCGGGCTGCTCTTCCTTGTGCCCGCTCTTGTTTCAACCGACTGGGTTCGTGCCGAACTGAGCCGGCAACTGTCATCCGCGACCGGAATGACCATCCGGCTGGACGGACCTGTCAGGCTGTCGCTGCTGCCCAAGCTGGCGGTGGTCGCTGACGATATCTCGCTCTCGACCGGCACGGGCGACATCGCGATATCCGCGCCGCGGTTCTCGACGTCGGTAACGCTGTCGTCGCTATGGTCGAAAAAACTTGAGATCCAGTCCGTCGCGCTGGCGGATCCGACAATCGCGCTCAAGGCTTCGGCGAACGCGGCGTCGCCTTCGGAACCGAAGGATGTCCAGGCCGATCCGTTCGCGGCGATTGTCGATACGCTCGAGCGCCTGGCGATCAACCAGCTGACGATAACGAATGGCACCTTTACCTCGGGCGCGTCGGCCGGCAATGCCGCTAGGGTGACAGCGATCGACGCCGATCTGAGGGTCCCGGATCTCGACAGGGAGGTCTCGTTTTCATTGGCCGGCACCAGCGGCGGCCGTCGCGTCGAAATGAGCGGCAGCCTTTCCGGCTTGAGGCCGATCCTGAAGCGGCAGCCGGCCCAGATCGCCGTCGAGGCGCGACTCGACCCGGCGCCGGTTCCGAAGTTCTCTTCGTTGCAGGCAAGCGGCGAGATCCAGCTCAACGGCAACGGCAGTTACCAGATCAGGGG
>NZ_RZTO01000174.1:0-9261 GCF_003997225.1 Mesorhizobium sp. M2C.T.Ca.TU.002.02.1.1 | reverse complement strand
GACCATAACCGCATCGCGGAGGCGATCCGGACGGCCGAGCTGAAGACCGACGGCGAGATCTATTGCGTCGTCGCGAGAGCGAGCGACGGCTACTTCTTTCCGGCCGCCTTCACCGCCACGATCGGCCTGTTCATCGCCAGCCTCGCCGTCGCCTACGGGCTGGAAGGCTTGTGGCTGACCATCCGGCTCCCTCATTTCGTGCTGGCGCAGCTGCTGGCGTTGGCTTCGGTGTTCGCCCTGCTCTGGTTCCTGCCCACCTTGCGCATTCATTTCGTGCCGAGAAGGCTGCGCTATCAGGCCGCGCACGCCAATGCGATGAAGCAGTTCCTGGCCCGCAACGTCCATCGCACGCAGGCGCGCACCGGCGTGCTCATCTTCGTCTCCATCGCCGAGCGCTATGCCGAGGTCGTCGCCGACTCCGGCATCGACGCCAAGGTCGGCCAGCATGTCTGGGACGGCGTGGTGCGCGACCTCACGAAACACGCCGGCGACGACCGGTTGGCCGACGGCTTCGTGAAAGCCGTCGAATCGGTCGGCGCGGTGCTTGCCGAGCATTTCCCGGTCACCGAAGGCGACACCAACGAACTCGACGATCACCTCGTCGAAATCTGATACAACCTCGTCCGCCGACGCACCTTTCGCCTGTGCGAAAGCGTCGAGGCGTGTTGGGGGACTCTTTGCAATCGGGCGAGGCGGGTTTATGGTTAACCAATCATGAACACGCTGACGATCGACATCCGGAAGGCAGAACCGCGCGACGCGAGCGCCATCGCCGAGGTGCATCAGCAGGCCTGGCGCGGCGCCTATTCGGGCATCATCCCGCACCGCACGCTGACCTCGATGATCAACCGCCGCGGCGTCGACTGGTGGGCCAACGCGATTCGCCGCGCCGCCACGGTGCTGGTGGTCGAGATCGGCGGAACGGTCGCCGGCTATGCCACGATCGGCAAGAACCGCGCCCGCGAGCTCCGCCAGCAGGGTGAGATCTACGAGCTCTATCTGCGCCCGGAATATCAGGGCATCGGGCTCGGCAGCCGCCTGTTCAAGGCGGCCAAGGCCCGTCTCGCAGACCACGGCCTGCGTGGCCTTGTGGTCTGGGCGCTGGAAGACAATCACAACGCCCTGGCCTTCTATGCCGGCAATGGCGGCCGCGATGTCGCCGAAGGCGTCGAGGTCTTCGAGCAGAAGGCGCTTAAGAAAGTGGCTTTCGTCTGGAATGACTAACGTCGCCTAAAGCATGTCTCTCGAAAGTGGGAACCGGTTTCGGGGCAAAGACATGCGCAAAATTAAAAGCCTAAAGCGCAGGGAGCGAATCTGAAAGATCGCGACGCGCTTTAGGTTACAATCCATCACAAACTGTGCGCTTCCATTAGCGCTCAGTGCTATTCGCCGCATTGCACCATGACGCTTCGCCCGCTATCGGTCTTGCAATCGAGAGAGGGATTTTAGCCATGCGTATCGAAGCGATTGCCACCGGGAAGAACCCGCCTGAGGACGTCAACGTCATCATCGAGGTGCCGATCGGCGGCGAGCCGATCAAATACGAGATGGACAAGGAGGCCGGCACGCTGTTCGTCGACCGCTTCCTGCACACTTCCATGCGCTATCCCGGCAATTACGGCTTCGTGCCGCACACGCTGTCGGGCGACGGCGACCCTATCGACGTCCTGGTCTGCAACACGCGCGCGCTGGTGCCGGGCTGCGTCATCAACGTGCGGCCGATCGGCGTCCTGATCATGGAAGACAATGCCGGCCAGGACGAGAAGGTGATCGCCGTCCCCTCGCCCAAGCTGACGCTGCGCTATGAGAACGTCACCGAATACACGCATCTGCCGGAGATCACCCGTCAGCAGGTGCAGCACTTCTTCGAGCACTACAAGGATCTCGAGCCCGGCAAATGGGTCAAGATCGAGGGCTGGCACGATTCCAAATACGCCAAGAAGATGATCGTCGACGCGATCGCACGGGCCAAGGCGGCTAAGTAGGTTACCTCACCGCCTTCTCGCCGCCGGCGGCCGTGATCACCCCGACGATGATCAGCCCGGTCAGCACCAGCCGCACGCCGGCGCTGACGCCGAAGGTGTTGAGCATGGTGAGCAACAGCACCAGGAACAGGCCGGCGCCCCAGACGCCGGGCACGTTGGCCTTGCCGCCGGCGACCGAGGTGCCGCCGATGACCACGACCGCGATCGAGGCGAGCAGATATTCGTTGCCGATATCGACATTGGCGCCGCGGAAATAGCCGGCAAGCAGCGCTCCGTCGATGCCGCCTAGCGCCCCGCACAGGGTGTAGGTGAGGAAGCGGATGCGGCCGACATGGACGCCGGCGAGCCAGGCGGCGCGGATGTTCTGGCCGATCGCCAGCACCGAGCGGCCATAGATCATGCGCTGCAGCGCAAGCGCGGCGCCGATGGTGAAAACCACCGTCAGCATCGCCAGAACCGGAATGCCCAGCACTTGCCAGTTGGTGAAGTCGGCGAAGCCTGGCGGCGGCTTGATCTGCAGGCCGCGGCCGTAGCTGATGTCGACCGACTGGATGATGAAGCTCGCCGACAGCGTCGCGATGATCGGCGGGATGCGCAGCGCCCAGATCAAGAGGTAGTTGATCGCGCCGATGGCCGCGCCGCAGGCGAGCGCGGCGAGCAGTCCGACGACGATCATGGAATCGCTGCCGCCCATCACCTTCATGGCGACCGCGCTCGCCAGCCCGATATTGGCCGGCAGCGACAAATCGACATTGCCAGGCCCCAGCGTGATGACGAACATCTGGCCGACGCCGACGATCACCGTGAAGACGGCAAGCGACAGCGCCGCCGTGACCATGCCGCCGGCGCCGTAACCGCCGGTGAAGGCGACGGTTGCCAGCCAGACGACGAGCGCGCCGACGAAGGACCAGATCCAGGGCTTTTCGAGCACCATACGCAACGAGGCCATCGCTACCTCTCCTTGCGGCTGATCAGCACCCGCGCCGCCAGCACGATGATCAGGATCGCGCCATTGGCCGCGACCTGCCAGTCGGGCGGGATGTGCATGAAGGTGAGCAGCGGCGAGGCGGCCAAAGCCAGCGTCAGCGCGCCGAGCACCGCGCCGATCGGCGACACGCGCCCGCCCACGAACTCGCCTCCGCCGAGGATGACGCCGGCGATCGACAAGAGCGTGTAGCCGTTGCCGATATTGGCGTCGGCCGACGTGGTGATGCCGATCAGCGCCATGCCCGACAGAACGCCGAACAGGCCGGTCAGCGCGAACAGCACGATCTTGGTGCGAAGCAGTGACCAGCCGGCGCGCCTGAGCGCCGCGGCGTTGCCGCCGGAACCGCGCAGGATCACCCCATAGGAGGTGCGCATCAGGCCGAAATGCACAACGGCGGCAATCAGCAACGCGGCAAGGATCGGGAACGGGACGTAGGGCGGCTTGAAGGACATGATCGCCAGCAGCCAGTCCGGCGCCTTGCCGCCGGGCTTCGGCAGGACGAGGATGGCAAGCCCTTGCCAGACGAAGCTCATGCCGAGCGTCACCACGATGGACGGCAGGTTGCGCAGGTGGATCAGCGCGCCGAGCAGCGCGTAGACGCCGATCGAGCCGATGAGCACGAAAATGCCCAGCAGCGGCGCGTCCCTCAGCCAGGTCGCGGTGACGCAGCCGACGAAGCCGACGAAAGTGCCGATCGAGAGATCCAGCTCGTTGCCGGCTATGACGAACATCTGCGCGATCGTCGCCAGCGCGATCGGGATCGCCAGGTTGAGCATCAGGTTGAAGCCGAAATAGCTGATGGCGCGCGGGTTGAGCCAGGCAATCGCGATCAGCACCAGCGCCAGCGACAGCGCCGGCAAGAGACCGCGCAGCAGGCGCGCCCGGGCGGCGCTGCCGCGCGGCGAGGATTTCGGAAGCGTGCCGGGAGCGATCGCCGTCATGTCAGGCCGCATCCCCGAACGAGGACTGGATGATCTTTTCCTCCGTCAGCTCGTCACGCCCAAGATTGGCGACAATGCGGCCGTTCTTGAAGACATAGACATGGTCGCAATTATCGAGCTCCTCGGTCTCGGTGGTGTACCAGAGGAAGGTTCGGCCCTTGGCGGCCTCCTCGCGCACGAGGTCGTAGACTTCCAGCTTGGTGCCGATGTCGACGCCGCGCATCGGATCGTCCATCAGCACGATCTCGGCGTCGGAGCCGAGCGCGCGGGCAAACAGCGCCTTCTGCTGATTGCCGCCCGACAGCGAATAGATGTTGTTGTTCATGTCCGGCGTGCGGATGCCGATCTTCTTCTTCCAGAATTCGGCAAGCTCGGCCTCACGCTGCGGCGAGATAAGCAGCCCGCTGCGCAGCCGGGCCAGCGAGCGGATGCCGATATTCTGCGCGATCGACCATTGCGAAAAGATGCCGTCCGACTGGCGGTCGCCGGCGACCAGCGCCACCGGCGCGGTGACCTCGACGCCGGCTTTTGCGCGGGAGGCGGCCGAGAAGATCGCCAGCAAAAGGTCGGTCTGGCCATGCCCGGCAAGGCCTGCGAGGCCTATGATCTCGCCGGCGCGGGCGACAAGCTCCTTGTCGTCCTGCTGCCTGGCCGGACGCGCGCGTACCCTGAGCGCGCCAGCCTCGATTTTCCGGGCTTCGGCGGCGGCCTTCTGATGTCCTTCGGCGCCGCCCATGGCCGCGACAAGCTTGTCGCGGTCGAAAGCGCTCGCGGCGTCCGCCGCGACCACCTTGCCGTCGCGCATCACCACGATGCGGTCGGCGTTCTGCAGCACCTCGCCCAGCACATGCGAGATCAGGATGCAGCTGCCGCCGGCCGCCACGAAGCGGCGCACGAAGGACAGCAACTGCCCCGCCGTGTGCGCGTCGAGCGAAGAGGTCGGCTCGTCGAGGATGACCAGATGCAGCGGCTCGCGGGTCAGCGTGAAGGCGCGCGCCACCTCGACCATCTGCCGCCTTCCGATCGAAAGGTCGCCGGCGATGTCGTCGGCCGAAATACCGTGTTCCGGGAAGATCTCGTCGAGCTTGGCGCGGATGAGGTCGGCGGCCCTGCGCCGCCAGCCGATGCCGGCGAGCGAGGGATGGTTGATGCGGGTGTTCTCGGCGACGCTGAGATTGGGGCAGAGCGACAGCTCCTGGAACACGCAGCGTATGCCGAGCTCGAGCGCGCGCGCCACCGAATAGCTCGCCTCCTGATTGCCGCGCACGGCGATCTGCCCGCCATCCGGCCGAAGCGTGCCGGCCACCATATGCATGAGCGTCGACTTGCCGGCGCCATTATGCCCGACCAGCCCGACGCATTCGCCGGCGCCGACATGGAAGTCGACGCCGTTAAGCGCCCGAACGGCGCCGAAATGCTTTTCGGCGCCGTTGAGCCTGACGATATCCGCAATAGCCTGGAGCATCCTCAACTTTATCCGGTTGGCGATGCGGCTGGCAAATGCCGCTATTGCTTGATGTTGGCCTTGATGGCAGCGATGGCGTCTTCCTGCGTGTATTCGTGCGTGGCGACGCCGCCTTCCTTGATCTTCGGCAATGCGGCCTCGAAATCGTCCTGGGTGAAGGCGAGATACGGCACCAGCAGGTCGTGAGGAATGTCCTTGCGGCCATCGAGCACCTGCTGGGCCACCCAGAAGGCCAGCGTCGAGACGCCGGGCGCGATCGAGGCCGACCAGGTCTTGTAGCCGTCCTTCTCCTTCTGCTCCTTCCACCACTTCAGCTCGTCCTGCCGGTTGCCCATGATGATGGTCGGGCGCGGCTTGCCGGCGGCGGCGAAGGCTTGTGCGGCGCCATAGCCGTCGCCGCCCTGGTCGACGATGCCGACGATGTCCGGCAGCGACGGCAGGATGGTGGCAACAGCCTTCTGCGCCGTGGTCTGGTCCCAATCGCCTGTCACAGAACCGACGATCTTGAACTCGGGATGGGCCGCGACGCCTTCGAGGATGCCGGCATGGATGGCATCGTCGATCGAGGTGCCGGCGAGACCGCGGATTTCCAGCAGATTGCCGCCCTTCGGCTGGAACTTGGCCATCTGCTCGACTTCCTGCTTGCCCATATCCTTGAAGTCGACGACGACGCGATAGGCGCAGGGCTCGGTCACGGTGCCGTCGAAGGAGACGACGGTGATGCCGGCATCGCAGGCCTGCTTGATGGCGCCGTTCAGCGCATCGGGCGAGGCGGCGTTGATGACGATGGCGTCATAGCCCTGCAGGATCAGGTTCTGCACCTGCGCGGCCTGGGTCGGCACTTCCTTGTCGGCTGTGGTGAAGACGTCCGCCGCGGCGACGATCTTGTCGTCGACCGCTTTCTTGGTGACGATGCCGTAGCTGTCGAGCATCGCCTGGCGCCACGAATTGCCGGCATAATTGTTGGAAAAGGCGATCTTCTTGCCGCTGGTGTCGGCAAGTGCGGTGCCCGAGGCGAGCATCGCCGCGAATGCACCCAATACGAGCAGTTTCTTCATAGGTTTCCTCCCGAGGTTGCCGGTCTAGACAGATGGTCGTAACGCGTATTCCCTGTTTTTTATCTATTGTCAGACAAATTCAGAGGAACCGCAAGGAGTCAACTGCAAAGCATTGGCACTGCCCGATCAACTTGCGGTTAGGCGATTGAAAAGACGGCGACTCCTGGTCTAGGAACGCGACAGGAGGCCAATGCATGGCAGTGACGCCGACCGTTGCCAAAGGCGCGCCCGGAATTCCGGCGCGCTGGACGTCAAGCGCCAAGAGCGGCGTCGGAACCGCCCTTTCGGCAAGAAGCCCGCTCTGGTTCACCACCAGCCACGGCATCCTCAACGAGATCTATTACCCGCGCCTCGACAGCGCCTGCACGCGCGACCTGGGGCTGATCGTCACCGGCCCCGGCGGTTATTTTTCCGAGGAGAAGCGCGATGCGGCCCACACCGTCGAGCCTTTCGAGGACGGGGTGCCCGGCTACAGGCTGACCAACATCGCTTCCGATGGTGCCTACCGAATCGAAAAACGCATCGTTACGGATTCGAAACAATCCGTACTGCTGCAGGAAACCAGCTTCACCGCGCTCAAGGGCCAAGCGGCCGACTATCGCGTCTACGCGCTGCTTGCACCGCATCTCGTCAACGCCGGCATGGGCAACACGGCCTGGATCGGCGAGCACAAGGGGCAGCGCCTTCTCTTCGCCACCGGACGCGGCGTCTCGCTGGCGCTTGCCTCCTCCTTGCCCTGGGGCGCCTGTTCGGCCGGCTATGTCGGCGTCTCCGACGGCTGGCAGCAACTGCGCGACAGCGGCGCGCTCGATCCTTCCTGTCACACAGCCGAAAACGGCAATGTCGCGCTCACCGGCGAGATCGGCTTTTCGGCTGGCAAGGCGGTTGCTCTGCTGGCGCTGGGCTTTGGCGCTTCGCCACAAGAAGCCGCCGACCTTGCGCTTGCAAGCCTGGAACAGGGTTTCGAGCCGACCGCCAAAACCTATGTCGAGAACTGGCGGAAATTCCAGGCAGGGTTGGAAAAACTCGACCGCCGCGCCGCCTCCGGTCTGAACACCTACCGCGCCAGCACGGCGGTGCTGGCAACGCATCTGTCGATCGCAAGGCCCGGCGCCGCCGTCGCCAGCCTGTCGATCCCCTGGGGTTTCAACAAGGGCGACGACGACCTCGGCGGCTATCACCTCGTCTGGCCGCGCGACCTGGTCGAAACGGCGGGCGGCTTCCTCGCCGCCGGCGACGGCAGGCAGGCGCTGCAGATCCTCACCTATCTGCGCTCGATCCAGCAGCCGGACGGCCACTGGCCGCAGAATTGCTGGTCCGACGGCACCGCCTATTGGCCCGGCATCCAGATGGACGAATGCGCCTTTCCGCTGCTGCTCGCCGACGCCTTGCGCCGCGCTGGCCATCTGCCGAAGTCGAAGCTTACAGACTTCCTGGCCATGATCGAAAAGGCGGCCGCCTATGTCGTGCGCAACGGCCCCGTCACCGGCGAGGATCGCTGGGAGGAGGATGCCGGCTACAGCCCGTTCACGCTGGCCGTGGAGATAGCCGGATTGCTCGCCGCCGCCGACATGCTGGACGTTTGCGGGAAAAATGAGCCGGCAAACTATCTGCGTGAGATCGCCGATTGCTGGAACGACCAGGTGGAGCGCTGGGGCTATGTCACCGGCACCGAGCTCTGCGCCCGGGCGGGAATCGAGGGTTATTATGTCCGCATAGCCCCGCCCGACGATGGCGGCGCCGCCTCGCCCAAGGATGGTTTCGTGCCGATCAAGAACCGGCCGCCGGGCGATACCGACAAGCCGGCCGAGGCGATCATCAGCCCGGACGCCCTGGCGCTGGTGCGTTTCGGGCTCAGATCCGCGGACGATCCGCGCATCCTGAACACCGTCAGGGCCATCGACGCCGAGCTGCGCTGCGACCTGCCGCAGGGGCCGCTCTGGTACCGCTATACCGGCGACGGCTATGGCGAGCACGAGGACGGCGCGCCTTTCGACGGCACCGGCCGCGGACGGCCGTGGCCGCTGCTTGCCGGCGAGCGCGCCCATTACGAGCTGGCCGCCGGCCGCAAGGACAGGGCGGCACAGCTGCTCGAGACTTTCGAACGCTCGGCCGGCGTGGGCGGGCTTCTACCCGAGCAGGTCTGGGACCGCCCCGACATGCCTGACCGCGAATTGCGGCTGGGCGCTCCTTCCGGCAGCGCCATGCCGCTGGTCTGGGCGCACGCCGAGCATATCAAGCTTTTGCGCTCGCTGCGCGACGGCGCCGTCTTCGACCTGCCGCCGCAGGGCGTCGAGCGCTACATCCGGGACAAGACGGTCTCGCCGCTGCGGATCTGGCGCTTCAACCACAAGATCCGCTCCATCCCGGCCGGCAAGGCGCTGCGCGTCGAATTGTCGGCGCCGGGCGTCGTCCATTGGAGCAGCGACAAATGGCTGACCGTGCAGGACAGCAGGACGGCCGAGAATGCGTTCGGCATCCATCTGGTGGATTTGCCCGTTGACCGCCTGCGGCCGGGAACCGTCGTCGTCTTCACTTTTTTCTGGCCCGAGGCGATGCGTTGGGAGAATGTCGACTTCAGCGTCGGCATCGACGCGTCATAAATCGACGCAACAGGGCCAGTAGATTTCTCCTTTCCTCAAGCAATCGGGATGACACCATGCAGATCGGAATGATGGGACTGGGCAGGATGGGCGCCAACATGGTGCGGCGCCTGTTGCGTGACGGCCATGAATGCGTCGTCTACGACATCAATTCGGCAAGCGTCGCCGGCATGGTCAAGGATGGCGCCATTGGCGCCGCCTCGCTGGAGGAGTTCGTCGGC
>NZ_RZTO01000173.1:0-9283 GCF_003997225.1 Mesorhizobium sp. M2C.T.Ca.TU.002.02.1.1 | reverse complement strand
GGTGATGAATGCGCGCTATGCGCTCAATGCCGCCAACGCCCGTTGGGGCTCGCTCTACGATGCGCTCTACGGCACCGACGCCATTCCCGAGACGGGCGGCGCCGAGAAGGGCAAGGGTTTCAACCCGGCGCGCGGCGCCAGGGTGATCGCCTGGGCCAAGGATTTCCTCGACCAGTCCGTGCCGCTGACCACCGGCAAATGGGCCGGCGTCAACGGGCTGTCGGTGGCGAACGGCGCGCTGAAAGCCGGCGAGGGCGCCGGCGCCACGACGCTGGCCGACCCAAGGCAGTTCGCCGGCTATCGCGGCGATGCCGCCAACCCGGAAGCCGTGCTTCTGGTCAAGAACGGCCTGCATATCGAGATCGTGATCGACCGCGCCAACCAGATCGGCAAGACCGACCCGGCCGGCATCGCCGACGTCATCCTGGAATCGGCCTTGACCACCATCCAGGACTGCGAGGATTCGGTCGCCGCCGTCGATGCCGAGGACAAGGTCGTCGTCTACCGCAACTGGCTCGGCCTGATGAAGGGCGATCTCGCCGAAGAGATCACCAAGGGCGGCAAGACTTTTGTCCGCAAGCTCAATCCCGACCGCCGCTACACGGCGCCAAACGGCGGCCAGCTTCTGCTGCCCGGACGCTCGTTGATGCTGGTGCGCAATGTCGGCCACCTGATGACCAATCCGGCGATCGCCGATCGCGACGGCAACGAGGTGCCGGAGGGCATCATGGATGCCGCGGTCACCGCGCTGATCGCGCTGCACGATGTCGGCGAGAATGGCCGCCGCGCCAATTCCCGCGCCGGCTCGATGTATGTGGTGAAGCCGAAGATGCACGGGCCCGAAGAGGTCGCCTTCGCCGTCGAGATCTTCGACCGCGTCGAAGCGCTGCTCGGCATGGCCAGGAACACCATCAAGATGGGCATCATGGACGAGGAGCGGCGCACCACCGTCAACCTCAAGGAGGCGATCCGCGCGGCGCGCGAGCGCGTCGTGTTCATCAACACCGGCTTCCTCGACCGCACCGGCGACGAGATCCACACGTCGATGGAAGCCGGCCCGATGATCCGCAAGGGCGACATGAAGCAGGCCGCCTGGATTTCCGCCTATGAGGCCTGGAATGTCGACACGGGGCTCGAATGCGGGCTCGCCGGCCACGCCCAGATCGGCAAGGGCATGTGGGCGATGCCGGACCTGATGGCGGCGATGCTGGAGCAAAAGATCGCGCACCCGAAGGCCGGCGCCAACACCGCCTGGGTGCCCTCGCCCACGGCCGCGACGCTGCACGCCACGCACTATCACAAGGTGGACGTGCACGCCGTGCAGGCGGCGCTGAAGAGCCGGCCGAAGGCCAAGCTCGACGACATTCTGTCGGTGCCGGTAGCGGTGCGGCCGAACTGGACGCCGGACGAGATCCAGCGCGAGCTCGACAACAACGCGCAAGGCATCCTCGGCTATGTCGTGCGCTGGATCGACCAGGGCGTCGGCTGCTCGAAAGTGCCCGACATCAACGATGTCGGCCTGATGGAGGACCGCGCCACGCTGCGCATCTCCTCGCAGCACATCGCCAACTGGCTGCGCCACAAGGTGTGCTCGGAAATCCAGGTCCGGGATTCGCTGCAGCGCATGGCGGCGATCGTCGACCGCCAGAATGTCGGCGACCCGCTCTACCGCCCGATGGCGCCGGACTTCGACAATTCCATCGCCTTCCAGGCCGCCTGCGACCTGGTGTTCAAGGGGACCAGCCAACCCAACGGCTATACGGAGCCGGTGCTGCACGCGCGGCGGCTGGAGCTGAAGGCGCGGGAGCGCGTGCGGTAGGCGCCGGTGGCCGATCGCCTGAACGGCAGGGGCTCGTCATGGAACGTTTCCGATGTATTTCAAACCGACATAAGGCCCGCCCACGGCAATGTTGTTGTTGGGCTGCGCCAGGTGAGATGCGGTGAGCTTCGGACTCTTGCCGCCAGCTTTTACGGCAGGCTTTCGTATGCCTTGTTTGACCTTATGGGTTCCGGAGCCATGTTTTACAACATGGTTCCGTGCGCCATGCCCTCCTTGACCTGCGGCTGAAGCGTGCAAAACACTGCCCAATATCAACGCCGCGGCAGCCACGACTATCCCTTTCCTGAACATACCCTTCGCCTCCTCTATTAATTCACTTCGACACAAGCCTATGGCGGCTCGCGCCCGCGCGCCAGGCGGGGAAAACGGCCGTCGCCAGCCGGCAAGTGCGCCGATCACATAGATGAGATGTCGAGGTGATCGCCGGCCGGCCCTGGACGACTTGACGATTAGAAATCTACCTACTAGTTGGTAGGTAGATTAAACGAGAGATCCGACCATGTCTGGACAAATGAACGATCACAGCCGCGCCCCGTCTTCGAACGCTTGGCTCAAAAGCTACTATTATCTGCGGTTCGCCGTATCGGCGGCCTGGGTCCTGGCGGCCTTCACCGTCGCGAAGGCAGTCCCGACGCTCGCCGCGGTCATGCTGGTGGCCTATCCCGCCTGGGACGCGCTCGCCAACTATGTCGACGCGCAGCGCAGTGGCGGTCTCGGCCGCAACCGGTCGCAGCTGCTGAACTTCGCCGTCAGCATCCTCACCGCGATCGCGGTCGCCGTCGCGCTTGGCCACAGCATGAACGCGGTGCTTGCCGTCTATGGCGTCTGGGCCGCGATCTCCGGAGCGTTTCAGCTGCTGACCGCCCTGCGGCGCTGGAAAACCAACGGCGCGCAGTGGGCGATGATCCTGAGCGGCGCCCAGTCGGCGCTGGCCGGCCTGTTCTTCGTCAAGATGGCGGGCGGCACGGAGGCGATCGGCATCGCCAACGTCGCGCCCTACGCCGCTTTCGGCGCCTTCTACTTCCTGGTGTCCGCCGTGTGGCTTTCGGTCAGCGATATCCTCGCCAAGTCGCCGCAAGCCGCGCGTTGAGATTTCCGCCGTTGGAGGTTAGGCATGTCCATGGATAAGCCCTCGAACACTGCCCCTTCGAATACCGCCGATGACATCCTGGCCGCCGCGCGACGCTTCATCGTCGCCGGCGGCTACAACGGCTTCAGCTACGCCGACATCGCCGAGGTGGTCGGTATCCGCAAGGCCAGCATCCATCATCATTTTCCGAGCAAGGTCGACCTCGTGCAGACCCTGGTCAGGCGCTATCTCGAGGACGCCGTCACGGGCATGACGGAACTGGAACGCAATGTGCCTGGGCCACCCGAGTTGCTGCGAACCTATACCGGCTTCTGGGCGCAGTGCATCGAGGACGCGAGCAGGCCGATCTGCGTCTGCGCCTTGCTCGCCAGCGAGCTTCCGGCCCTTCCGCCCGAGGTGGCCGTGGAAGTCCGGGCCTATTTTCAGTTTCTCTCGGGGTGGCTGACCCGCGTCTTCGAGCGCGGCGCCGCGCAGGGGACATTGACGATCGCCGCCGCGCCGCGCGCCGAGGCGGAAGCCTTCATGGCGACCGTGCACGGGGCGATGATTTCCGCGCGGGCCTATGGCGATGTCCTGACCTTCGGCATGATCCTGGCTCCGACATTGCAGAAGCTGATCCCCGCAACCGACTGACGTGAATAATGGAAGGATCGGTGCGGGACGGTTCGACCGCGACCCTAAGATGATTACGCCGCGACCGCCGTTGATTGCGCAGGCGACGCCCGCGGCCTGATCGGGGTCGGTTTCATTCAGACCTATGCGCCGAGTTATGCGACCTCAGCCAATAGATTAGCTTATGCTAATATGATATAAGCAAAAGCGAGAGGGCGCAAATCCATGGGCCGGTTTCTGGGGCATCTAGCCTGGGTATGTCTTGTTTCGGCCAGCCACGCCAACGCCCACAGCTGGTATTCGGGCAAAACCGACCCGGTTCTCCATCTCGAATGCTGCGGCGGTCACGATTGTCATCCTGTCACGTCAAGCGATGTCAGATCGGCGCCGGAGGGCTATTACGTCAGGCAACCGCAGCCCTATGCCCGCAACGACCCGCCGACGGGCGAATGGTTTGTCCCGCGGGACCGCGTCCAATCGGCTCCCGACGACAAGTACCATATCTGTGAAAATCTCTATCCGACGTACCGCGTCGGCAAATTGCGGATGCGATGGACATGTTTCTTCGCGCCGCGAACCACCGCATCGCTTTCAAACTGAGGCGCTTCATAAAAGGCCTTCCATTGCGAGGGGACATTGGTGCGATGAGTCAATTTGGCGACGAACCAGTTCGCGACCCCTCGGATCTCGGCTTCGACCCGACGCGGCTGAAGCGACTGAAGCGGTGGATGCAGCGCTATGCCGACACCGGGCGTTGGCCTGGCGGCGCCGTGCTCATCGCCCGCCACGGAAAGCTCGCCTTCTTCGACTGTGCCGGATACGCCGACGTCGAAGCCAAGCGGCCTTGGCAACGTGACCTCATCGCCCGCATCTACTCGATGACCAAACCGGTCACCGCCGTCGCGCTGTTGATGCTGTACGAGGAGGCGCGCGTGCATCTCGACGATCCGGTCGAAGCCTACCTGCCGGAATTCAAGGACATGCAGCTTTTGATACCGGGCGCAACGTCGCTCGACCAGACAGTGCCCGTCGAAACGAGGCTGACGATCCATCATCTGCTGACCCACACATCGGGTCTGAGCCTCTTTACAGGCCCGCGCCTGCTTGGCGAGGCCTATGCGAAGGAAGCGCTCGGCCTCGCCAAGGATTATGGCGGGCTCGACAAGATGGTGCGCAGGATCGCGGAGCTACCATTGGAATGAGAGCCCGGCACGCGGTGGCAATACAGCGCGGGGTCCGATGTCATCGGCCGCATCGTGGAAGTCGTTTCCGGACTGACGCTCGACAAGTACTTTGCGAAGCGCATTTTTGAGCCCCTCGGCATGGCCGACACCGGCTTCTCTGTACCGGACACCGGGATCAGCCGCTTTCCCCCGATGTATGAGGTGACCGCGGGCGGCATGGCCTTGAACGAAGCGCCGGAGGTTTCGGCATGGCGGCAAGGAAAGGTTGATACGTTTTGCGGCGGCGGTGGGCTCGTCGGAACCATCGACGATTACTGGCGGTTTGCCGAAATGCTGCGTGCTGGGGGTGAGCTGAACGGTGAACGCATCCTCAGTTCCCGCACTCTGAAGTTGGCGGCATGCAATCATCTGCCGGGCGATCTTGCTTCGTTGGCAACCGAGGTTTGGGCCGAGACTCAGTTTGACGGCGTCGGGTTCGGTCTGTTGGGCTCCGTCGTCCTCGATCCAGCCAAGGCGCAAATTTCGGCGCAAGTGGGTGATTATGGCTGGGGCGGGGCGGCAGGCACCTTCTTCTGGGTGAGTCCGGTCGACGACATGGTGGTCATTCTCTTCACGCAACTGCTGCCTTCGAGCGCTATTCCGGTGCGCAAGGAGCTGCGCGCGCTCGTCCATGGTGCGTTGACGGGAGCGTGAGGCTCGTCAGCGGATAGCGCGGAGAGCAACTTGGTGCTTGGCAAGGCCCGTGCTCCCGCCTGCGAGTTCTCACTCTGAACAGCGCCTGAGTGGTTGCGCGATCAAGCCGCCTGCGCCATCCGTTCCGCGCTCATGCGATAGGAAATCGCCTCGGCGAGATGGATGCGGCCGACGGTTTCGCTGGCGTCGAGGTCGGCCAGCGTGCGCGCCACCTTCAAGACGCGGTGATAGGCCCGCGCCGAGAAGCCGAGCTTTTCGCTGGCGTCCTTGAGCAGCGTCAGGCCGGCGGCATCGGGCTTGGCGATCTCCTCGATGATCGAAGGCGGGCAGTGCGCGTTGGTGGTGGCGCCGGTGCCCAGCCTTTCCAGCCTGTCGCGCTGCATGGCGCGCGCACGCGCCACGCGCTGCGCCACCGCGGCGCTCGTCTCGGCCTTGTCCGGCCGGATCAGGTCGCTTGCCGAGACCGCCGGCACCTCGATCCGAAGGTCGATGCGGTCGAGCATCGGACCGGAAATGCGCGCCTGGTACTCGGTGCGGCAACGGTCGCCGCGCAGGCAGCGATAGCCGGGCTCGCCCGACATGCCGCAGCGGCACGGATTCATCGCCGCCACCAGCTGGATGCGCGCCGGATAGGTGACGCGGTGGTTGGCGCGCGCGATCATGCAGTCGCCCGTCTCCAGCGGCTGGCGCAGCGCGTCCAGCGTCTGCGGTGAAAATTCCGGCAATTCGTCGAGGAACAGCACGCCGTGATGGGCGAGCGAGGCTTCGCCCGGCCGCGCGCGCAGGCCGCCCCCGACCATCGCCGCCATCGAAGCGGAGTGATGCGGGGCGCGGAACGGCCGCCGGTCGGTCAGCTTGCCTTCGCCGAGCTCGCCGGCGACGGAGGCGATCATCGAGACTTCGAGCAGCTCCTTGGGCGCCAGCGGCGGCAGGATCGAGGGCAGGCGCTGCGCCAGCATCGACTTGCCGGCGCCGGGCGGTCCGACCATGAGGAGATTGTGCCCACCGGCGGCCGCCACCTCGAGCGCCCGCTTGGCGCTTTCCTGGCCCTTGATGTCGGCGAGGTCGGGCAGGTCGCGCGCCGCGAGCTGGATGCCGGCCTCGGGCCGCGACAGCACCTGCGTGCCGCGAAAATGGTTGGCGATGGCGATCAGGCTGCGCGGCGCAAGGATGTCGAAATCCTTGCCCGCCCAGGCCGCCTCCGGCCCGCAGGCGAAGGGGCAGATCAGGCCCTTGTTCTCCGCATTGGCGCCGATGGCCGCCGGCAGCGCGCCGGCCACGCCCGCGATCGTGCCGTCGAGCGACAATTCGCCAAGCACCACGTAACCGGCGAGCATGTCGCCCGGAATGGCGCCAAGCGCCGCCATCAGGCCGAGCGCGATCGGCAGGTCGTAATGGCTGCCTTCCTTGGGAAGATCCGCCGGCGCGAGATTCACCGTCACCTTCTTCGACGGCATCGACAGGCCGGATGCATGGAGTGCTGCCTGCACGCGCTCGCGGCTTTCGGCCACCGCCTTGTCCGGCAGGCCGACGATCTGCATGCCGACCTTGCCCGGCCCGACCATCACCTGGACATCGACCGGCAAGGCCTCGATGCCCTGGAAAGCCACCGTGCGAACCCGCGCCACCATGTTTCCCGCGCCCCCGGATGCAGTTCCGCGCGACGCTGCCATCAGCCCGCGCAAGACCTCACGCCAGACAACCACAGATTTGCGGCCGAGGCAAGAACATTACGGGAACATCGTTTCTCGCTCATGCAACGGGCGTCGTGGCGAGAATTAACCCCGCTTCCCCTCCACGCAATCCCAGAACAGGGCGGCGATATCCGCGCCGCCGAAGCGCTGCACTTCGCGCACGCCCGTCGGCGAGGTGACGTTGATCTCGGTCATGTAGTCGCCGATCACGTCGATGCCGACGAGGATGAAGCCGCGTTCCTTCAGCGCCGGTCCGATGCGGGCGCAGATCTCGCGCTCGCGCTCCGTCAGCTCGGTCTTCTCGGCGCGGCCGCCGACATGCATGTTGGAGCGGGAATCGTGCTCGGCCGGCACGCGGTTGATGGCACCCACCGGCTCGCCGTCGATCAGGATGATGCGCTTGTCGCCCTTGCGCACGTCCTTGAGGTAGCGCTGCACAATATAGGGCTCGCGGAACAGCTGGCCGAACATCTCGAGCAGCGAGGCGAGGTTGCGGTCGGCCTCGTGCAGATGGAAGATGCCGGCGCCGCCATTGCCGTAGAGCGGCTTGACGATGATGTCGCCGAATTCCTTGCGGAAGGCGGCCACCTCCTGAGGGTCCTTGGTGATCAGCGTCTCCGGCATCAGGTCCGGGAATTCGGTGACGAATATCTTTTCCGGACTGTTGCGCACCCAGGCCGGATCGTTGACCACCAGGGTCTTGGGATGGATGCGCTCCAATATGTGCGTGGTGGTGATGTAGTTCATGTCGAAGGGCGGGTCCTGCCGCAGCAGCACCACGTCCATCTCGGAAAGGTCGGTACGCACTTTCTCGCCGAGCGAATAGTGGTTGCCCTTCTCGTCGCGCACCTGCATCTCCTCGATGCGCGCGAACACCTTGCCGTCCCGCATCGACAGCCGGTCGGGCGTGTAGTGGAAGAGCTTGTGGCCGCGCCGCTGGGCCTCCAGCGACAGTGCGAAGCTCGTGTCGCCGGCGATCGACACGGTGGAGACATGGTCCATCTGTAAGGCGATTTTCAGCGGCATCTCGGGTCTCCGGCGAACTCAGCCGCCGATATAAGGAAATCGAGGGCGTCTGCCAATCGTGCTTGCTTGGTGCAGAAGCCTAGCGGTCGAAGACCAGCCTGGAATAGCCCAGGAACGATAGCGCCATGGCGAGGATCGAGGCAAAGGCCAGCGCCGCCAGCGGCGGCAGCCCCGGCAGCGCCAACAGGGCGGCGCAGTAGAGCAGATAATTGACGATGCTGGTGGCGATGCCGACGCCGCCATAGCGGGCGCCTTCCTCCGCGAGGCCCCGGCTCGACGGCGCGAAGGTCAGGTGGCGGTTGATCTGCCAGGTGACGCAGAGCGCGAAGCCGATCGACAGCACCCGCGCTAAGAGCGGGCCGAGCGGCGTGGTGGCAAGCAGCAGCCAGAGCGCCGCCGCGTCGGCGACGAAGCCGATGCCGCCGGCGAGGGCGAAGCGGAAGAGGCGGCCCACTAGATCGTGATGGCGTTTTCCTTGAATCGCCCTCACGATCTAACTCTTTGTTGGAGCATGATCTTCCTCCGAAAACCGGTTCCCACTTTTCGGGATCATGCTCTAAGCCGCCCGTGGGGCCTTGCCCGGCTCGCTCTTCGGCAAGGCCTGCCCGGCTGCCTGGCGCTCGGCACGGCCGGAGGAAATCGACAGGTAGAAGATGCGCTTCTGCTCGGCCCGGCCGCGCGACACCGAATCGAGGATGAAGCCGGTCATCATCGAGAGCATGGCCAGCAGCAGCATGCCGATCGACAGCACCCAGGTCGGCATGCGCGGCACGAGCCCCGTCTCGGCGAATTCGACCAGCACCGGGATCATCAGGCCGATGCTGGCGGCCAGGAAGAACAGCGCGAAGGTGCCGAAGAAGCGCAGCGGCTGCGTCTCCTTCACCAGCATGGCGAACATCCACAGGATCCTGGCGCCATCGCGGAAGGTCGACAGTTTCGACGACGAGCCCTCCGGGCGGCGGCCGTAATCGAGCGCCATCTCGCTCACCGGCAGTTTCAGCTGCGAGGCATGCACCGACATCTCGGTCTCGATCTCGAAGCCGCCGGAAACGGCGGGGAAACTCTTGACGAAGCGGCGCGAAAACACCCGGTAGCCGGAGAAGATATCGGTGAAGTCGGTCCCGAACAGGCCCTTGTAGAGGCG
>NZ_RZTO01000172.1:0-9288 GCF_003997225.1 Mesorhizobium sp. M2C.T.Ca.TU.002.02.1.1 | reverse complement strand
CGCCTGCTTACGGCAAACGGGCTCGCGGTCCTGTCGCTGGAGAGCATGATTATCCGGCACGACCGGCGCGATCCGGTCGAAGGCCTGGCCGTCGTGGCCGGCTTCCTCGAGGTGAGGAAGCCGGCACCCGCATGATCCGGACCTTGCTGCGAAAAAGCCTGAATGGCATGGTCGGGGTAGCGCGGGGGCGGTGACCTAAGTGTTTTGCGCAATTCCGAACGGAAAGCCCTTTCCTGGAATTGCCCTAAGGAGGGATCCATGCGCTGGACCATGGTTGTGTTGGCGTCCTGCCTGACGGTTACCGGCTGTGTCGGAGGCACGTCGATGGCCGAGCGTCAGGACGAGGATGTCCAATCCTCATTGCAATATGACGATGTGCCTTGCGACCAATTGCTGGCGCAACGCAATCAACTGGCGCGGCAGAACAATCTGCCCGTCACCGCCAAGCCGAGCTTCTCCAATCCGGCGATGGGCTTCGGCCCGTTCATTCCCGACACGCGCTCCAAGGCGCAGCGCGCCAGCAACAAGGCGAGCGGCGAGATCGACGCCATGAACCGCTCGATCGAGCGCCGCGACTGCGGCAAGCCGAAGAAGAAGGAGACGTTCGGGCTGCCCGGCGCGAAGCCTTCCTGAGAAGCCGAGATTCGATATTCGTTTGGCGCTTGAGCGGATCGCCGAGCGTTTGACCGTGCTTGAAAGTCTCCCCGATGAATCTCTTGGACCTTGGCGACCGCATCTGCATCCTGGGACCGTCCAACAGCGGCAAGTCCACCCTTGCCAACGCGATCGCGCGCAAGCGCGGCCTGGAAGCCGTTCACCTCGACGTGCTTCACCATCTGCCCAATACAGACTGGGAGCCGCGTTCAAGGGATGAATTCATCGCTCTGCACGATGCAGCCATCGCCGGCGAGCGCTGGGTTATGGATGGCAACTACTCGATTTGCATGCCGCAGCGCTTTCGGAGGGCGACGGGCCTGATCCTGCTGGATGTCTCCACGCCCGCCAGTCTGCTGCGTTACTTTCGCCGGTCCCTGTTCGAGACCGGCCGGCTCGGCGCCTTGGAAGGCGGGCGCGACAGCATCAAATGGGACATGATCCATCATATCGCCGTGGTGCAGCCGAGAAATCGCAAGCGCTATAGCGCCATGTTCGACGAGCTCGATCTGCCGAAGCTGCGGCTATCCTCTGTGACTGCAATCAAGCAGTGCTTCAATGCTTGGGATTTGACCAGATGATGGAGTCGGCAATCAGTACCCAGCCTCGCGGTCGACCAGGTTCTCGAGCTTTTCGCCGCGCTCGAATGCATCCATCTGCCGAAGCATGGCCGGCACCAGATGGGCCGGGTCCGACGTCGCCGCCGCATGCGGCGTGACGAACACTTTCGGATGGCTCCACAGCGGGCTGGTCTTCGGCAGCGGCTCGACTTCGAACACGTCGAGGCTCGCTTCCTTCAGCGTGCCGTCGTCCAGCGCGCGCACGATGTCGGCGTCCTTCTGCAGGCGCCCGCGCCCGGCATTGATCAGCACGGCGCCGCCAAGGCCGTTGCGCCGGCGCAGTTCCTTGAGCAGCCCGTAATTCACGATGCCCCGGGTTTGTGGCGTCAGCGGCAAGAGCACGACGAGGATGTCGGTGGCGTTGAGGAACGGGATCAGCCCCGCTTCGCCGGAATAGGTCGAGACGCCCTTCATCGGGTGCTCGGTGCGCGACCAGCCGTTCACGGCGAAGCCGAGCGACAAGAGCACCGAGGCGGCCGCGCGGCCGAGATGGCCGAGCCCCATGATACCGACGGAGATGTCTCCGGCCGGCCGCTGTAGCGGCTCGTGCCAGGTCTTCTTCGGCTGCTGTGCCCGGTAGAGCATGCCATGCCGATGGTGATCGAGCACCCGCCAGACGACATATTCGGTCATGTATTGCGTGAGATTGTCGGCGACGACCCTCACGATCGGTACGTCGGGCAGGCCGGGATCGGCGAAGATGTGGTCGACCCCGGCGCCGACCGAGAAGATGGCGCGCAAGTTGGGCAGCCCGGAGAGCAGGTTCGGCTTGTGCTTCCACACCACCGCGTAGGCGATCGAGGGGTCGCTGGCGCCGGCCGGTTCCAGCACCACCTCGCGCTCGGCCGCCAGCAGCTGGTGCCAGCGCTGCGGATGAAACGCCGTCACGGCAAGCAGGATTTTGCCTTTTTCCATTCTCGGATTTTTTCTTCCCTGTTTCGCCAGTGCGGGTCCGGTTACTCGCTGACCACGCCGGTCGGTGCGGTTTCGATCTTGAAGGCCGCCGCCATCAGCGCCCGCGTATAGTCGGTTTGCGGGCTGCTGAAAATCTGCTCGGAAGGTCCCGCTTCGACGATCTGGCCATTGCGCATGACGATGACGTCATTGGCAAGGGCGCGGACGACCTTGAGATCGTGGCTGATGAAGAGATAAGCGAGGTTATGCTTGGCCTGCAGGCCGCGCAACAGGTCGACGACCTGCGCCTGCACGCTCATGTCGAGCGCCGAGGTCGGCTCGTCGAGCATGACGAAGCGCGGGTTGAGCACCATGGCGCGGGCGATGGCGACGCGCTGGCGCTGGCCTCCGGAAAACTCGTGCGGATAGCGGTGGCGCGTTTCGGGGTCGAGGCCGACCTCCTTCAGCACGGCGACCACCTTGTCGTCGCGCTGGTCGGCCGAGAGCTTCGGCTCGTGGATCTTCAGCCCTTCCTCGATGATCTCGGAAACCGAGAGACGCGGGCTGAGCGATCCGAACGGATCCTGGAAGACGATCTGCAATTCGCGTCGCAGCGGCCGCATGGCGCTGAAGGAGAGGTGGTCGATGTTGCGTCCGTTGAAATTGATCGTGCCGGTCGAGGAGATCATCCGCGCGAGCGCCAGGCCGAGCGTCGTCTTGCCCGAGCCGGATTCGCCGACCACGCCAAGCGTCTGGCCGGCGCGCACCGTGACGTCGATCCCGTCGACCGCCTTCACATAGTCGACGGTCTTGCGGAAGAAACCCTTCTTGATCGGGAACCAGACCTTGATGTCCCCGCCCGTCATGACGGATTTGGCGCTTGGGTCGGCCGCGGGCGGCTTGCCCTTCGGCTCGGCTGCCAGCAGATGCTTGGTGTAGTCGTGCTGCGGGTTGGCGAAGATTTCCCTGGTTGGACCGCTCTCGACGATCTTGCCCTTGGTCATGACGCAGACGCGGTCCGCGATCCTGCGCACGATGCCGAGATCATGGGTGATGAACAAGAGCGACATGCCCTTGCGGGCTTTCAGCTTGGCAAGCAGTTCCAGGATCTGCGCCTGCACGGTGACGTCGAGCGCGGTCGTCGGCTCGTCGGCGATCAGAAGCTCCGGCTCGTTGGCCAAGGCCATGGCGATCATGACCCGCTGGCGCTGGCCGCCGGACAGCTGGTGCGGATAGGCGTCGAGGCGTTTTTGCGGATCGCGGATGCCGACCTCGGTCAGCAGCTCGAGCGTGCGCGCACGGGCGGCTTGATCGCGCATACCCTGGTGGAGCTGCAGCACCTCGACGATCTGCTGCTCGATCGTGTGCAGCGGGTTGAGCGAGGTCATCGGCTCCTGGAAGATCATGGTGATCTTGTTGCCGCGCACGCCGCGCAACGCCTTCTCGTCCATGGCGAGCAGGTCGGCGCCGCTGAACAGGATCTTGCCCGAGGGATGGCTGGCGGCGGGATAGGGCAGGAGCTTCAGCACCGACAGCGCCGAGACCGATTTGCCGGAGCCGGACTCGCCGACCAGGGCAACCGTCTCGCCCTTGGCGATGTCGAATGAGACATGGTCGACGGCGATCGATTGCTTACCGCCCTGCGCGAAGGCGACGCTCAGATCTTGGACGGACAGCAGGGCTTCGCTCATTTGAACGTCTTGCGCGGATCGAAGGCGTCGCGCGTCGCCTCGCCGATAAAGACCAGCAGCGACAGCATCAGCGAGATGACGATGAAGCCGGAGATGCCGAGCCAGGGGGCGTTGAGGTTGCGCTGCGCCTGTTTCAGTAGCTCACCCAATGAGGCCGAACCGGGCGGCAGGCCGAAGCCGAGATAGTCGAGCGAGGTCAAGGTCGAGATGGAGCCCGAGAGCAGGAAGGGCAGGAAGGTCAGCGTCGCCACCATGGCGTTCGGCAACAGGTGCCGGAACATGATGGTGAGGTTGGGCACGCCGAGTGCGCGCGCCGCGTTGACATATTCGAAGTTGCGGGCGCGCAGGAATTCGGCCCGCACCACGCCAACCAGCGCCACCCAGGAAAACAACAGCATCAGGCCGAGCAGGATGAAGAAACCGGGCGGCAGGATGGCCGAGACGATAAGCAGGAGGTAGAGCACCGGGATCGCCGACCAGATCTCGATGAAACGCTGGAAGAGAAGGTCGGTCCAACCGCCGAAATAGCCTTGCACCGCGCCGGCCGCGACGCCGATCAGCGACGAGCCGAGCGTCAGGATCAGGCCGAACAGAACCGAGATGCGGAAGCCGTAGAGCACCCGTGCCAGCACGTCGCGGGCCTGGTCGTCCGTGCCCAGCCAGTTCCAATTGCCGATGGCGCAGTTCTCGTCGGCCTCGCCTTGCGGATACTGGCTGCAGCGGGTCTTCTTGTCGTAAAGCCAGGACGGTTTTGCCGGCGCCGGTTCCGGAATGGCGTTGTTGACCGTCTGGTAGGAGTAGCGGACCGGCGGCCAGATCATCCAACCATTGGACTTGATCTCGTCCTGGATCACCGGATCGCGATAGTCGGTGACGGCATAGAAGCCGCCGAACTTCTCTTCCGGATAGGCGACCAGGACCGGGAACAGGATCTCGCCCTTGTAGGAGGCGATGATCGGCTTGTCGTTGGCGATCAGCTCGGAAAACAGCGACAGCACGAACAGGAACAGGAAGATCCAGAGCGACCAGTAGCCGCGCCGGTTGGCCTTGAAATTCTGCAATCGTCTCTGGTTGAGCGGCGACAGAAATGGCCTGCGGGGCCGCGCCGGCGCGCTTTCGATCGCGGCCTCGGCCATCAGATGTCTCTCCGCTCGAAGTCGATGCGCGGATCGACCCAGGTGTAGATCAGGTCGGACAGAAGGCCGACGAACAGGCCGAGCAGCGAGAAGATGTAGAGGGTGGCGAACACCACCGGATAATCGCGGTCGATCACCGACTTGAAGCCGAGCAGGCCGAGGCCGTCGAGCGAGAAGATGTTCTCGATCAGCAGCGAACCGGTGAAGAAGGCCGAGATGAAGGCGCCGGGAAAACCGGCGATCACGATCAGCATGGCGTTGCGGAAGACGTGGCCGTAGAGCACCTTGCGCTCCGACAGGCCCTTGGCGCGCGCCGTCACGACATATTGCTTGCGGATTTCCTCGAGGAAGGAGTTCTTGGTGAGCAGGGTGGTCGTCGCGAAGGCCGAGAGCACCAGCGCCGTCAGCGGCAGCGTCATATGCCAGAAATAGTCGGCGATCTTGCCTGGCCAGGACAGTTGATCCCAATTATCCGAAACGATGCCGCGCAGCGGAAACCAGTCCCAGAACGAACCGCCCGCGAACAGCACCATGAGCATGATGCCGAACAGGAAGCCGGGAATGGCATAGCCGACGATGACGACGCCGCTGGTCCATATGTCGAAGGTCGAACCGTCCTTCACCGCCTTGCGGATGCCGAGCGGGATCGAGATCAGGTAGGACAGAAGCGTGATCCACAGGCCGATGGAGATGGAGACGGGCATCTTCTCCAGGATCAGGTTCAGCACCGAGATATCGCGGAAATAGCTGTCGCCGAAATCGAAGCGGATATAGTTCCACAGCATCATCCCGAAGCGCTCGAGCGGCGGCTTGTCGAAGCCGAACTGCTTTTCCAGCTTCTTGATGAATTCGGGATCGAGCCCCTGCGCGCCGCGATATTTCGAGCCGACATCGCCGGCAACGTCGAAATTAGCGCCGCCGGCGTCGCCGCCACCGCTGCCGAGGCGATCGTTGCCGCCCTGGTTGGTCAGCCGGGCGATCACCTGCTCGACCGGGCCGCCCGGCGCGAACTGGATGACCGCGAAGGAGATCGCCATGATACCGAACAGAGTCGGGATCATGAGAAGAATACGGCGCAGGATATAGGCGCCCATCAGGCGACGGGCCCCGCGCGAACAGTGATGTCAGGCTTTGCCAATCTTTGCCGCCTTGCCCTTGTCGAACCACCACAGCGCCTCGACCGGAAAGCCGAAATCGGGTTTCTGTTCGGGGAAGCCGAACATGTCCCAATAGGCGCTTCGGTGATTCGCCAGATACCAACTTGGAATCCAATCGCGCCGCGCGCGCAAGGCCCGGTCCAACGCGCGCATGGCGGTGGTCAGGCTTTCACGATCCTTGGCGGCGCCGACGGCGTCGATCAGCGCATCGACCGCCGGGCTTGCAACGCCCGACAGGTTGCGCGAACCCGATATGGCGGCGCTGCGCGAGTGGAAGAAGATTTCCAGATCGTCGCGGGTCGGCGTGGCGCTGAAATTGAAAGCGGCCGAGAGCAGGTCGAAATCGAATGTCGATTGCCTGAGCTGGTACTGCGCTGAATCCACCAGACGGATCGAGGCATCGATGCCGATGGCCTTCATGTTGGCGACCCAGGGCGAATAGACCTGTACGAATGTCTCGTCGTCGACCAGGAATTCGGCGGCCAGCCGCCCGCCCTTGTCGTTGACCACGAAATCGCCGGAGCGTTTCCAGCCGGCCTGTGCGAGCAGCTTCAATGCAGCGCTCAGTTGCTTGCGGTCCCGCCCGGACCCATCCGATGGCGGTTGCGCCACCGCCTCGCCGAAGGTCTCCGGCGGCAGCTGGCCGCGCAGCGGCTCAAGCAGGGCCAACTCCTGCGGCGTCGGCGTGCCCTCGGCCCGGAAGTCAGATTTTTCGAAGCAGGACTGCGAGCGCTCATAGGAACCGTAGAAGAAGTTGCGCCGTGTCCATTCGAAATCGAAGCAGAGCGCGATCGCCTGCCGCACGCGCGGGTCCTTGAATTGCTCACGCCGCTGGTTGACCGCGGTGGCCTGCATCGAAGGCGTGGTTTCGGCCGGGAACTCATGCTTGATAACCTTGCCGGTGGTGAAAGCCGGAAAGTCGTAGGCCGTTGCCCAGACGCGCGAGGTGAACTCCTCGCGGTAGAGGATCTCGCCCTTCTTGAAGGCCTCGAAGCCGGCGGTGCGATCCTGGTAGAATTCGATGCGGATGCGCCCGAAATTGTTCTGGCCGCGATTGACCGGAAGGTCGTTGCCCCAATAGTCGGCCACGCGCTCATATTCGATCCAGGCGCCCGCCGACCAGCGTCCGACCTTGTAGGCGCTTGAGCCGAGCGGCGGATTGAGCTGCGAGGAATCGAACGGGTTGGCCGTAAAGAAGGCCTTCGAAAGGATCGGGAACCCGACCACGTTGAGGATGGTGCGGGCCGACTGCTTGCCGGAGAATTTGAGCTCGACCGTGTGGGTGTCCTTCGCCGCCGCGTCATCCAGATGCGTCAGCGACAGCGCGTAGTCCGGATGCCCTTTGTCCTTCAACAGCTTGAAGGTGAAGGCGACATCGTCGGCTGTCAGCGGCGTGCCGTCATGGAAGCGCGCCTGCGGGCGCAGCGAGAAGGTGAAGCTGTTGCGGTCGTCCGAGATCGTGACGCCGTCGGCGATCAGCCCGTAGACCGCGTCCGGTTCGTCGAGCGCCCGCACCATCAGCGAATCGAAGCACATTTCCATGCGCTGCGGGGAATCGCCCTTGGGGACGAAGGAATTCAGCGTGTTGAAGGTCTGCGGGCTCTGGTTGGCGCCCCAATTGGGCGGCGAGAAGTTGAAGGTGCCGCCTTGCGGCGCATCGACATCGACATAGTCGAAATGCGTGAAGTCGGGCTTGTATTTCAGGTCGCCGAAGGCCGACAGCCCATGCAGCTTGACGCCAGTTGGGATGTCGGCAAAGGCCCGCCCTGGCAGCAGTGCTGCGGCAGCGGCTGCGGCGCCGAGCGCGAGGAAGTCGCGGCGAGGAAGCAAAGTCCGCCGCCCCATCAATTGAGGCCCTTGTACTTGGCAGCCAGCGCCTTTTCCTTCTCTGGGTCGATCCACCAGGAATCGATGTCAGCGCCGCGGTAGCTGGGCTGCTTATCCGGCATGCCGAACTTGTTCCAATAGGCCAGCCACACCACCGCGCGATAGTATTGCGGAACGACGTAGTAATTCCACAGAAGGATACGGTCGAGCGCGTGGGTCGTGGCGACCAGGTCGTCGCGATCGGTGGCGAAGATGATGCGGTCCACGAGAGCATCGACGACCGGATTCTTTATCCCGGAATAATTGCGCGATCCGGGTGTGTCGCCGGCCTTCGAGCTCCAGAAGTCGCGTTGCTCGTTGCCGGGGGATTCCGACTGCTGCAACTGGCTGGTGATGACGTCATAATCGAAATTGTTGACGCGGTTGATGTACTGCGTCTGGTCGATGATCCGCAGCGTCGCATCGACGCCGATCTTGCGCAGATTGGCTATCCAGGGGCTGGCGATGACCTGGTCGGTGTCGTTCCAGCCGAGGATCTCGAATTTGAACGGCGCGCCGGTCTTGGCGTTCATCATCTTGCCGCCCTTGATCACCCAGCCCGCCTGGGCGAAGAGGTCCACCGCCTGCTTCAGATACTTCCGCTCCGCCTGCGGCGAGTCATAGACCGGCAGCTTGAACTCCTGCGTGAACAACTCGGGCGGCAGCTTGTCACGGTATTTTTCGAGGATTTCCAGCTCCTTGCCCTGCGGCAGTCCGCTCGACGCCAGCTCCGTGCCCTGGAAATAGCTATGGGTGCGCGTGTTCGAATTATAGAACAGCGTGCGGTTCATCGTTTCGAAATCGAACGGAAGCGTCAGAGCCTCGCGCACGAGGCGGTCTTGGAACAGCGGCCGCCTCTGGTTGAGTATGAAGGCCTGCATGGGTTCCGGCGAGGTGGTCTTGAACACCTGCTTGACCACGTCGCCGGCGCTCACCGCCGGAAAATTGTAGGCCGTATTCCATCGCCGAGAGCTGTTTTCCGGCTTGATGTCGTCCAGCCCGCCCTTGGTGAAGGCCTGCCAGGCGGCGTTGTCGTCCAGGATATAAGTGAAGCGCTGCGTGTCGAAATTCTCACGGCCGATCTTCACCGGCAGCTTTGCACCCCAATAGTCGGGCACGCGCTGCCAGACGATCTCCGAACCGGGCTTGAAGCTGGCGATCTTGTAGGCGGCCGAGCCCAACGGCGGCTCCAGTGTCGATTTGGTGATGTCACGCTTCTTGCCGTTGGCATTGGTGCCTTCCCACCAGTGCTTCGGCAGCACGACAAGAT
>NZ_RZTO01000171.1:0-9326 GCF_003997225.1 Mesorhizobium sp. M2C.T.Ca.TU.002.02.1.1 | reverse complement strand
GATGGCGGCATTGGCCTCGGTCTCGAACTGTCGCGCCAAGAACCAGCCGTTCGCCTCGGCGAGCTCGACCGCCTTCTTGTACATGCCGAAGCCCTTCTGGGCGCGCGGCGTCAGCACCACCTTGGCGCCTAGCATGCGCATCAGCTTGCGGCGCTCGATGGAGAAGCTGTCGGCCATCGTCACCACCAGCGGATAGCCTTTCTGCGCGCAGACCATGGCAAGGCCGATGCCGGTGTTGCCGCTCGTCGCCTCGACCACGGTCTGGCCGGGCTTGAGCTTACCGCTGCGCTCGCCTTCCTCGATGATGTTGAGAGCCAGCCGGTCCTTCACCGAGGCCGCAGGATTGAAGAACTCGGCCTTCACATAGATCGTCGCGTGACCCGGCCCGAGATTGTTGATGCGGATGACCGGCGTGTCGCCGACCGTGTCGAGAATGCTGTCGAACAGGCGGCCGCGCCCGGACGTGGTCCTGATTTTCAATTGATGCAACATGGCTTGCTCCTCAATGTCCTCACATGCCGGTTACAGACCGGCAGCTTTGGCGGCGCGGTTTCGACACCTGGCCGCGATAGGTTGCTTGATCTGCCGCAAAATGCGGCAACGGCGGCGTTCCGGCGCGGAATGGGGCCGCCGGCTGCCTCCTGTCATCTTTGGTGATAGACTATGGACCAATTGGCCAGCGTTGGAGAAAGCGTGGAAACATACGTGGAATCCACCCGATCGAGGCTGAACGACCGCGTTGGCCTGTCCGTAAGGCTGCTCGGACAACTGACGATTGCTCGCGACGGAATGCCGGTTACCTTGCCCTCGTCGCGCAAGCTGCGCGCGCTGCTCGCCTATCTCGCTCTGGCGCCCCACCCTGTCAGCCGCAGCCGTCTTTGCGAACTTCTCTGGGATGTGCCCAACGATCCGCGCGGCGAGCTGCGCTGGTGCCTGAGCAAGCTGCGCGCCGCGCTCGACGAACCGGGCTTGCGCCGGATCGAGACGGAAGGCGACACCGTGGCGCTTCGCCTCGGCGATACGAGCATCGATGCCGTCGAGGCTGCTGCCGCGGTGGCGGAGGGAATCGAGACGCTCGGCCTCGACCGTCTGCGGGCGCTTGCGCAACTGTTCGCCGGCGACTTTCTCGACGGCCTGGAGCTCGATCGCAGCCCGCATTTCGGCAGCTGGCTGACGGCGCAGCGCCGCCGTTTCAGCGCATGCCATGTCGCGGTTCTGGAGCACATCATCGGCCTTGTCCCGCAAGGAGCCGACGAGGCCGGCGCCTATATCGACAAATGGCTGGAGCTAGCGCCCTTCGATAGCCGCGCGCATGTGGCGCTGCTGGAAAACCTGGCCCGGCGCGGACAGTTCGGCGCCGGCGAGGAACATCTTGCCACGGCGGCGGAGCTGTTCCACTCCGAAGAGCTTGATTTCACGCCATTGCGCGAAGCGTGGCAGGAGATACGGGCTCGGCACGCCGGCGCAACGCCATGCGCCCGATCCGGGCCGGCCTTCCCACTCCCGGACTTGCCGGTCGCCGCGATCGAATCCGAACCCGCGGCGACGCGCCGGGCCTCGCTCGCTGTGATGCCGTTTGCGGAGAGCGCCGGCGGCGGCTTCCGTGGCGGACTTGCCGACGGCCTCACGCATGACATCATCACGCGGCTTGCCAAGCTTCGCGATTTCTTCGTCATCGCCCGCGGCTCGGTCTTCGCGCTCGCCGAAAGGAACATCGCGCCGGACGACGCCGGACGCAGGCTGAATGTCGACTATGTCGCGACAGGCTCGGTGCGGGCTCTGCCGGGCCGGTTTGTCATCTCGGTCGAGCTTGCCGAGGTCCGCACGGCAAGGATCGTCTGGGCCGAGACCTTCGAGCACAAGCCCGACGACATATTCATCGTCATCGAGGATATCGGCAACAGCATCGTCTCTTCCATCGCCGCCGAGATCGCGACGGTGGAGCGCAACCGCGCATTGCTGAAGGCGCCCAATTCGCTCAACGCCTGGGAGGCCTATCATCGCGGCCTCTGGCACATGTATCGCTTCACCCGTCAGGAAAACGAGCTGGCGCAGCACTTCTTCGGCGAGGCGTTGAAGCTGGACCCCACTTTCGCGCGCGCCTATGCCGGCATGTCCTTCACCCACTGGCAGAACGCTTTCCAGCGCTGGGGCGACCGCGACCGCGAGACCGCGCTTGCTTTCGAAAGCGCCGGCCAGAGCCTGCTGGTCGACGACCGCAACCCTGCCGCCCACTGGGCGATGGGCCGCGCGCTATGGCTGCGCGGCGAACAGGACGGCGCGCTGCTGGAACTGGCGAGCGCCGTCGACCTCAGCCCCAATTTCGCGCTCGGCCATTACGCGTTGTCCTTCGTCCATTCGCAGTCGGGCGATCCGCGATCGGCGATCGGCTCATCCGACCATTCGCGCCATCTCAGCCCTTTCGATCCGCTCTTGTTCGGCATGATGGGCGCGCGCGCCATGGCGCATGCGCGGCTCGGCGAATTCGAAGCGGCGGCCGAATGGGCGCTGAAGGCGGCCGCAAGGCCGAACGCCCATGTCATCATCCTGGCGATCGCCGCCCATTGCCTGGCGCTGGCGGGCCGGCAGGACGAGGCGCGCAGCTTCGCCGCGACGATCCGCAGCACCTTGCCCAACTATCGCGCCGACGATTTCATCGCCACCTTCCGCTTCGACCGGGATGGAGAGGCTTTGTTTCGGAACGGCTCGAAGCTGATCGGACTGAATTGAGCCCGAAGGATCCTGCGGCGGTGCGGAAACTTCGCAAGGCCGGCGGGACAGCGCCCCCCTCTGGCCTGCCGGCCATCTCCCCCACTTGGGGGGAGATTGGCGGTTTCGGCGCTTCGCTCAATCCTGCAGCGTTGGCGATTAGCGAAAGCCGCGGTGACGTCCGATCTCCCCCCTTGTGGGGGAGATGTCCGGCAGGACAGAGGGGGGCGCGAAGGATCGCTACCGATCTCATCCTTTCAACCCTGCTCCGCACGACGCGCTTGAGCGAGGCGCATCAGTGCACCAGCGGGCCGCTGGCCTTCCGCCATGCATCGATGCCGCCCTGGATGTGGCGGGCGCTGGAAATGCCGACGTCTTGCGCCGCCTGCACCGCCATCGCCGAACGCTCGCCGAAGGCGCAGTAGAACAGGAGCTGCTTGGCTGTCGACTTCGCCAGCTCGTGCAGCATGCCGCCGGCGGCTATATTCTCCTGCAGCCGCGCATAGGGCAGATGGATCGCGCCGGGAATGACGCCGTGCCTCTCGCGTTCGGACTGCTCGCGCAGGTCGATCAGCGCCACGTCGGGCCGCCCGACCAGGGCCAGCGCCTGCTCCGCGCTGACCGCCCAGCCGCGGGCGGCGATGTCGTCCTGATGCAGCCCGACCCGCATGTTCGCCGGCACGGCCACGTCCATCATTTTCGGGTTGGATAGGTTGAGATTGTTCATGATGTGGACGTACTCGTCGACCGACTTCACCTGCAGGCGCGGATTGAAGGCCTTTTCCTCGCCGATCGTCGACACGGTCTCGCCCTTGTAGTCATGCGCGGGGAAGATCATCGTCTCGTCGGGCAGCTTGAGCAGGCGACCGAAGATCGATTCATATTGCTGGCGCGGATCGCCGTTCTGGAAGTCGGTGCGGCCGGTGCCGCGGATGAGCAGCGTGTCGCCGGTGAAGACCCGATCCGGCAGGACGAAGCTGTAGGAATCGTCGGTGTGGCCGGGCGTGTAGACGACGTCGAGCGCCAGCCCTTCGATGCCGAGCTTGTCGCCGTCGGCAAGCCGCATCGACACCACGTCGGCCTTGGTCTGCTCGCCCATAACGGTGACGCAATGCGTCCTGTCGCGCAGCGCGCCGAGGCCGGTGATATGGTCGGCATGAAGATGCGTGTCCACCGCCTTGACCAGCCTGAGATCGAGCTCGTTGACGAGCTGCAGATAGCGCTCGACCTTCTCCAGCACCGGATCGATGATCAGCGCCTCACCGCCCCTGCGGCTGGCGAGCAGATAGGAATAGGTGCCCGAGACTGAATCGAAGAGCTGACGGAAGATCATCGTCGCATACCCCGCTGCATTTTCGCCGCCGCGTCGCCCGCGCGGTCGCAGCAATATTCTACTGCACAGACTTCCGGAATCGGAATGGTTTTCGAAAAATATATAATTCGGTAGACGCCCTTCCCATAGCGACGGAATGCCACCCTCAAATATGACGCCGGCCAGCTCCCTCAAAAAGCCTTGCTGAGGCGAGCTACACCCCTGACGGTGAAGGCATTGTCGCTGCCGTACCCCGCCTCGAAACCGGCATTGAGCGTCACGCCGGCGCCCACCTCCGCGGCGACGTCCGCGCCGGCAAAGCCGCGCATCACGAACTTCTTGCCGCCTACGGGAAACGAGATGTCCTGGCCGAGCAACGTCGCCGACACGTCATCGGTGCTTTGCGCGATCGCATCGATCCCCGCTCGAAGCGTGGTTTGCCAGGCCTGGCTTGGCGTGCTGACGGGCGGCAAAGCCAGCGCGAGCTGGCCGCGCGCCTCCAAGACGTTGACGTTGCGCCGCGCAATCGCGAGATCGCCGTCCGAACCGGTCTCGGCATAATCGTCGAAGAACAGCCCGGCGTAACGCAGCCGCATGCTGGGTATCAGCGTACCGGCCGTGACCGGCAGCCGCATCCCGAGCGTGACCGATGGACTCAGGAAAACGCCGTTGAAATCGGCCCGCGCCGTCTCGACGCCATCGAGCACCTGATTGTTCGCGACACGGCGGCGGCTGCGCTCCTGGAGCACGCCGGCAACGAATGCCGCCTCGGCAAAACGCGCCCCTTCGTCATAGCCGAGATAGCCGCCCGCAAATACGCCGCGATGGACGATTTCCTGCGCGTCGTCGTCGACCTCGGTCGATCCGGCGGCGCCTCCGAGGAACAAGCCACCGAGGAACCCGTCGCCCGAGCGCCTTTCGGCGCCGGCGACGACACCGCCCAGAGCCTCGCTGAACCCGGCCGATGCGCCGGAACCGCCCTGGGAGCGTATCCCGCCAAAAGTGGAGACCCAGGCGTCCGGACCTTTTTGCGGCGCAGGCAAATCGTCGCCCGGGGCGAACATGCGCGCCTCGGCGGTGCCGGCTATGCCGTCGACAAGGTCTTCAAGCAGCGATGCGCTGCTGGCAAAGCCGGTGATGTCCACCACCGCCACGCTGTCGCCGCTCGTCAGGAACGGCCTGCCGCCGGTCAGGATGGTTTGCGGCAGGCCGCTTCCTGAAAAGCTCATGACGGCGTTCAGTCCGGGGCCGAAAGTAACGGTGTTGCCGCCGCCGGAAAAAACGATCGGCCCCTGGATCGCCGTCCCGCCCAAAAGATTGAGCGTCGCGTCGGGCGCACCGAAATAGATCGCCACGCTCTGGTCGCTGAAGACGCGGCCGGAATTGGTGATGACGGAGTTGCCGCCCTGGGCGGCGATGGCCACACCGCCCACGCCCCTCACGATGACCGACCCCGAATTGCTGATCGTGGCGTTGCCGAACAGGGTGCCGATGCCTGTCGAGGCTATCCCGAAGACATTGACCGTGCCGCTGTTGGCAATTGCGATGTCGTTGCCACTGGCCCCGATGCCGACGGAAGCCAGCCCCGACACGACGATCGAGCCGGAATTGTCGAGTCGCAGCCCGTCGCTCTGCCAGAGAATTCCCCCGGCCGCAGTTCCATAGGCCTCGATGGATCCGCTGTTGTCCACCGTCAGGTCCGGCCCGTCGCCGATTATGCCTGCGGCCGCGGTGCCGGAAACGCCGATAAAGCTGCGGTTGTCCACATGCCCGCCCGCTGCATCGCTGATGACGCCGTATGTGGCAATGCCGAGCGCTTCGATCGAGCCGTCGTTCACGATGCGCGCATTGCCGCCCTCTGACAGGACGCCGATCGAGCCATCGCCTATCGCCAGGATGCCTCCGTTGTTGAGGATGGCCGCGCCGCTGCCTTGCGAATGCACATTGGCCGCGCCGCCGCCCAGCGTTGCAATCAACCCGTCATTGGTGAGCCGCTGGTTCGAGTTGAGCATCCGCACGGCATCGACGCCGGCGCCGAATGTTTCGATCGCTCCGTTTGCCTGCACGACGCCGGTATCACCGGCGTTGCTCATCGTCTGCTGGCCCGCGAGGACGCCATTGCCGATGACAAAATCCTGGGAAAACGCCGTGCCGCTTGCAAGCAAGGCCCCGGCGAAAATCGACAGCGCAACCGCGCCTGGAACCCCTGTGCGCGACGTCGGCATCACCCCCTCGGCGCATGGGCACGCAACAGATGGATTCTGCGCTCGAAGGACGCGAAAGACAAGCCGGAGGCAGCGCGCCCGAAAACCGGGCGTGCCGGCGAAAGACGCCTACCGCCTCAGCACAGCGCTCAGCACATCCCTGATGCCGATCGCGCCGACGAAGCGCGAGCCTTCGTCGAACAGCGCCACCGGCGCCGTCTGCGAGCGGTGCATGGCGAGCATCACCGTTTTCAGCGGCGTGCCGGGATTGGCCCAGAACACCTGGGCGCCTTCCTCCGGCTGACGCTCGACATCGGCGCAGGAGACCCACACCGCCGGCTTGCCGTCGCGTTCGGCCGCCGCCACCAGGCCATGCTCGTCGATCTTGAAGCGCGTCGTCTTGCGCCGGTCGAGCCACACCCATCCGTCGTCGCCCTGCTCCAGGTCGCGGCGGTCCCGCATCACGTTCCACGCCGTCAGCACCGACAAGGGGTTCACATTGGCGATGAAGTCGCGGACATAGTCGTTGGCTGGGCGCAAGACGATGTCTTCCGGCGCGCCGGTCTGGACGATGCGGCCGCCCTCCATGATCGTGATGTGGCTGCCGATCTTCAGCGCCTCCTCGAGATCGTGGCTGACGAAGATGATGGTCTTCTTCAACTCGGCCTGCAGCTGCAGCAATTCGTCCTGCAGCTTGGTGCGGATCAGCGGGTCGAGCGCCGAGAACGGCTCGTCCATCAGAAGGATCGGCGCCTCGGTGGCGAAGGCGCGCGCGAGGCCGACGCGCTGCTGCATGCCGCCCGAAAGCTCATGGGCGTATTTCTTCGACCACTGGTCGAGATGGACAAGCTGCAGCTGCTTCTGCACCCGCGCCTTGCGCTCGGCTTCCGGCACGCCGGCAAGCTCGAGGCCGAAGCCGACATTTTCCTCGACCGTGCGCCAGGGCAGCAGGCCGAACTGCTGGAACACCATGGCCACCTGCTTCTGCCTCAGCCGCCGCAAGGTCGCCTCGTCGCAGGTGACGACATCGACGGTGCGGTCACCGTCCTTGACCAGCACCTGGCCGCGCGACACGACGTTGAGCCGGTTGACGGCCCGAAGCAGGGTCGACTTGCCGGAGCCGGACAGCCCCATCAGCACCGAGATCTCGCCTTCATGCACGGTGAGGCTGGCGCCGGCGCATCCCAGCACATTGCCGGTCTTTTCCAGGATCTCGGCCCGGGTGGCGCCCTGGTCGATCATCGCCAGCGAACCTGCCTGGTCGGCGCCGAAGACGATGTCCACGTTCTTGAAATCAACCGCGACGGTCATTTCTTGCCTCCAACGCCGATGCGGGTCATGCGGTCGAGCACGATGGCGAGCACGACGATGGCGAGGCCCGCCTCAAGCCCGAGGTCGATGCGGCGCGAGCCGAGCGCGCGGTTGATTTCCGTGCCGAGGCCGCCGGCGCCGATCAGCGCGGCGAACACCACCATCGACAGCGACAGCATGATCGACTGCGTCAGGCCCGCCATGATGGTCGGCAGCGCCGAGGGCAGCTCCACCTTCCACAGAAGCTGGCGCTTGGTGGCGCCGAACGCCTCGCCCGCCTCGATGATCGCCTTGGGCACCGAGACCACGCCGAGATGGGTGAGCCGCACGGCCGTCGGGATGACGAAGATGATGGTGACGATGAGGCCGGGCGCGTTGCCGAGGCCGAACAGGGTGAGCACCGGGATCAGGTAGACGAAGGTCGGCAGCGTCTGCATCAGGTCGAGCACCGGCAGCATGACGCGGTAGACCTTCGGCTTGTGCGCGGCCCAGATGCCGAGCGGCACGCCGATCGCCATCGCCATGGCGGCGGCGGCAACGACCAGCACCAGCGTCTGCACCGTCTGTTTCCACAGATTCTGGTTGATGATGAAGATCAGGCCGAGGAAGACGCCGATGGCGAGCGGACGCGAACGCTGCAAAAACCACGCGATGACCGCGATGACAAGCGCCAACAGCACCGGCGGCACCATCAGCAAAAGGTCCACCGCCCCGTCGAGGACGAAATTCAGCCCGTTTGAGAAGGCCCGGAAGATGGTGTCGAAATTGTCGGTCAGGAAGCTGAAGAAGGCCTTGCCCCATGGCCCGATCGGGATCTTGTAATCGGTCAGGAATTTAGAAATCGGATCCATCTTTCCCCTCTCGGCTTCGCCGCGCTTGCCGCACGGTCATCCTCTCACGTCTCCAGGCATATGAAAAAGGGCAGCCTCTTCAAGGGCTGCCCTTTTCCGGAAATCATGCCGGTCCCAAGCGGATCAGCCCCCGAGCGCGGTCTTGACGGCCGCAGCCGCGTCGCCGCCGTCGAAGGTGGTGACGCCGGCGATCCAGGGCGCGACCGCGTCCTGATGCTTCTTCAGCCAGTCGGTCGCCACCGTCTGCGGGTCGCCACCTTTCAGGATCGCGTCCATCATCTCGCCTTCCATGTCGAGATTGAACTTCAAATTGGCGATGAACTTGCCGGCGTTCGGACATTCGGTGGTGTAGCCCTTGCGCACGATGGTGTAGACGGTGGCGGCGCCGAAGCCGCTGTCGCCCATGCCGTCAAGATAGGTGATCTTCATGGCGCCCATCACCGGATGCGGCGTCCAGCCGAGGAAGGCGATCCACTCATTGTTCTTCATCGACTGCTCGGCCTGCGTCAGCATGCCGGCCTCCGAGGACTCGACCAGCTCGAACCCGGCGAGATTGTCGGCCGGGTTCTTGATCATGTCGAGGATGATGCGGTTGCCGTCATTGCCGGCCTCGATGCCGTAGATCTTGCCGTTGAACTTGTCCTTGAACTTGCCAAGATCGGTCAGCGTCTTGACGCCGGCGTCCGCGACATAGGTCGGCACGACGATGCCGTAGCCGGCGCCCGTCAGGTTGGTGCTGATCGTCTCGATCGAGCCCTCCTTGGTGTAGTCCTTGATGTCGTTGGTCATCGACGGCATCCAGTTGCCGAGGAAGACGTCGAGGTCCTTGTTCTTCAGCGAGGCCATGGTCACCGGCACCGAGAGCTGGATCGTCTGCGGCTCATAGCCGAGCGCGGTGAGCAGCACCGAGGCGAGGCCGGTGGTGGCCTGGATGTCGGT
>NZ_RZTO01000170.1:0-9345 GCF_003997225.1 Mesorhizobium sp. M2C.T.Ca.TU.002.02.1.1 | reverse complement strand
CGATGATCTCGACGGAGCGCAGCCGGTCGTTGAGAACGTAAGGCGAGCCGGGCACATCGACTTGTGGCGAAGGCGGCAGCGACAGATAGGCAGGCGAGACGTAGACCTTGGCGAGGATGCGGTGGCGGTGCTTCTGCCAGCGCATGTCGACGAAGACGGCGAGCAACAGGATCGCTCCGAGGATCGTCGAGGTGATCGGCCCGCTGATGCCGAGATTGATCAGGCCGTTGGTCAGCATGAGCACGAGCAGGCTGCCGATGATGGCCTTGGCGACGGAGCCGCGGCCGCCGCCAATGGCGGTGCCGCCGAGCACCGCGGCGGTCAGCGCCTGGACCTCCAGGCCGACGCCGGTGTCGGATCCGGTGCTGCCGAGGCGGGCCGCGAACAGGAAGCCGGCGAGCGCGCACATGGTGCTCGAGGCGACATAAGTGAGGAACACCATGAAGCGCACGTTGATACCGGCGTTGAAGGCCGAGCGGCGCGCACCGCCGACGGCGGTCAGTCGCCAGCCCGGCCGCATGCGCGACAGCACCAGGTGCCAGGCGAGCGCGATGATCAGCGTGATCACCAGCGACACGGGAATGCCGAGCACCGTGCCTTCGCCGATGAACACCCACAGATCCGACATCGAGAACCCCGACATGATCGAGGTGGACATGCGCACGAAGACGATCTCGTAAAGCGAGCGGAAGATGATCAGGCTGACCAGCGTGGTCAGGAAGGCGCGCAGCCGCAGATAACCGATCAGCACGCCGTTGATGGCGCCGCAGACCATGCCCATGCCGAGAATGCCGGCGAGAACCGCGGGCACCGGCAGCTCGTAGACATTCACGCCGATGAGCGAGAACAGGACGGCAAGAGAGAAGACCGAGGCCACAGAAAGGTCGATGCCGCCCGAGATCATGACGACGGTGAGCGCCAGGACGACAAGCCCGAACTCCGCGAACTGGCGCGCCAGGTCCGACAGGCTGGACAGCGACAGGAAGTCGGGAATGATCGATCCCATCACCAGCACCGTCAGAACCAGCGCGGTGAACGGGATGGCGTTGTCGATCCATCGCTTGGACATGATCTCCCCGATCAGATGATCGGGGAGATAGCGCGAGCGCAGAGACGCTAGGGTGTCGCTGGACATGATGCTGATTGACTTGCCACGGCTCACTTCAACTGGTCGAGCGACCAGCAGGTGCGCGGACCGATGTTGTCCTTGGTCAGCAGCGTCAGCGGCGTGTAGTAGGAGGTCTTCGATTCGCCGGCCTTGGCGGGCGACAGCAGCGTCTGGACGATCTGCTGGTTGATCGCGTTGCCCTGCAGCGGAACGTCATAGCTGATGATCAGGTCGAGAAGCCCCTTCTGGATGTTGTCGCAGCCGATCTGGTTGCCGCCGCCCGAGGTCACGACATAGACGTCGTTGGCCTTGCCCGCCGCCTGGATGGCGGCGCCCGCGCCGACATCCTGGTTGTCCCAGTTGCCCACCACGCCGCACAGGTCAGGATGCTGCTGCAGCACCGTCTCCATGATGGCGCGCGCCTTGGCGGGGTCATACTGGGCGGCCTGCTCGGACACGATCTTGATTGCCGGATCCTTGGCGAAGGTCTGCTTGTAGGCATAAAGCTCGTAGAGGTCCGACGCCGCCGTCGGCTGGCCGCGGATGATGGCGATCTTGCCGGACTTGCCCGATCCCGTGCCGCATTGCTTCACCAGCGCGTCCGCCTCGATATAGCCGACGCGCGACCAGTCGGCGCCGACATAGGCGTCGGTCGGCACGACCGATTCCAGATTGAGCTGGATGACCTTGATGCCGGCGTCCATGGCGCGCTTCAGCAGGCGCGCATAGGACTGGACGTCCGGATTGTGCGCGATGATCAGGTCGGGCTTTTCGGCGATGAGCGCCGTCAGCGCGCGCGTGCCGGCGTCGGTGCTCCAGTTCGGATCGCGGATCTCGAGCGTGTAGCCGAGGTCGGCCGCCTGCTTGCGCATGATGGCGGCCCAGCCTTCCGTCAGGTCGAAGCCCATGGCCAGCGGAATGAAGACGACGCGCTTGCCCTTGAGGCCGTCGTAGAACGGATTGCGCGACGGATTGTCGAGACCGTCATCGGCGTGAGCGGCCCCGGCCAGGCCGAGCGCCATGAGCCCGGCCGCCAGGATAGTTCTGAATTTCATGGTTTCCTCCCGTTGGATTGCAAGCTTTGTTCAGATGTCGCCCTGGCTCTGTTGCGACGTCTGCTCGTCCCTCGGGTTGATGAAGCTATCGACCGTGATGGCGAGCAGCAGGATCAGGCTCTTGATGAGGTTCTGCGTCGTGTAGGTGATGTCGAGGATGGTCATGCCGTTGAGCAGCACGCCGACCAGCAGCGTTCCCACCAGCACGTTGCGCACGCTGCCGCGGCCGCCGCTGAGGCTGATGCCGCCGAGCACGACGACCAGCAGCACGTCGTAGATCATCGTCGAGTTGTAGACGCGGGTGCTCATTCCCGAGACGGCGGCCGCCATCACCACGCCGGCGAGGAAGGCGATCAGGGCGCTGATCACATATTGCGCCACGATCAGCGGACGCAGCGGCAGACCGGTGATGCGCGCGGCGAGCGCATTGTCGCCGGCCGCATAGACGAAGCGGCCGAAGCGCGTTCGCATCAGCACGAGCGCGACCAAAGCGGCCAGCACCGCGAAAGCGACGATGGGCATCGGAAGGCCAAGAAAGGCCCCTCGCCCGAGGAAGTCGAACCAGTCGACGCCGCCGGGCGAATTCTGGACGTCGATCTGGAACAGGAAGGCCCGTCCCGAGCCATACATCACCAAGCCCATCGCGAGCGTCGTGAATATGGCTGGAATGTCGGCGTAGGCGATCAGGATGCCGCTAGCCAGGCCGATGGCCAGCGCCAACAGGGCGCCGTAGACCAGAGCCGTGTCGAAGGGCATACCGGCCTGCGCCATCGAAAGCACCCAGGACAGCGACACCACCATGGTCGCCACCATGGCGAGGTCGATGCCGCGGCCGATGACGACCAGCCCCATGCCAAGACCCAATATGCCGAGGATGGAGACGCTGCGCACCAGCGCGATCAGATTGCCCGCGGTGAGGAAATTGTTCAGCGTGGCTGCAAAGACCACGAACAGCGCGACGGCGAGCGCGAACACCACGCCCTCCTGCGACAACCGCGCCTTGGCCATTGCGCCACCTCCCGAACCAGGCCTTGCCGGCCCGGCCGCGAACCCCCTTCGCGACCTGCTTTTTCCTCCCGGCGACCATCCCCTTTTTGGCTGGCTCAAGACATATCCGCCCAGGGAATATCAGTTATGTTTCATGCCGGACCGGGCATGGGTGCGGAGCCGGGCGGTGGGCTGAAGGCCGAGGCGCGTTCGGCAGTGCCAGCAGGGCCTGTCATGCGATAAGCGCCATAGCTGTTATCCGGATTCCGTACAGCCTCGTCGCTTCACTCCGCCTTGCCAATCACGCAAAACTGCCGAGCGACAAGAGGAGGCGCGGAGCGCCTGCCGCACCGGGAGGAAATGATGACCGAAGAACCGCGCAAACAGACGCCGGGGGTCTACAGACGCCGCGTGGGCGATGCCATGGTCACCGTCATCAATGACGGTTTCCTCGATATCAGCGTGGCCATCCTGCGCGGAACGGAGCGCGGCGACATGGAAGGCCTGATGCGCGAGCAGTTCCGCCACACGGAGCCGCGCCTTACCGTCAATGCCTTCGTGATCGAGACGGGCAAGAAGACCGTGCTGGTCGACGCCGGCGGCGGGTCGACCACGGTCTATTCCATGGGGCTGCTGCCGCAGAATCTCGAGGCCGCCGGCTTCAAGCCCACGGACTTCGACACCGTCCTGCTCACGCACATCCATCCCGACCACTCGAGCGGCCTCATCGACAAAGCCGGAAAGCCGCTCTTCCCGCGCGCCGAGATCATCATCCACCAGGACGATTTCGACTTCTGGTCCGATCCCGAAAAGCGCGGAAAGTCGGCGGCGGCCATGCCCTATGCCGGCTCGGCGGATGCCTTGCTGACCACATATCGAGGCCGCTTCCGTCCGACGAATGGCGAGGAAGTGGTGCCGGGCATCAGGCAGCTGCCGCTGCCCGGACACACGCCCGGCCACAGCGGCTATCAGCTTGACTCTGCCGGCGAAACGCTGGTGATGTGGGGAGACACGGTGCACGTGCCGGAGATCCAGATTCCGCGGCCTCAGGTCACCAGCGAGTACGATGTCGACGAAGCGTTGGCGCATGCGAACCGCCGCAAGATCTTCGAGCATGTCGCCAACGAGCGGCTGCTCGTCACCGGCGGACACCTGCACCTGCCCGGTTTCGCGCATGTGGTGAAGGCTGGCGCGGGCTACCGCCTGGTGCCTGAGGCCTGGCTGGTTCAGCTTTAGAAACGGACACAGAAAAATGGGGCCGGCCCGATAGGACCGGCCCCATTTTTTCGTCCGGTGAAACGTCAGTCTGTGACTTCGACCCAGGTCTTGCTCTTGGCGTCGTATTTGACCAACGTCACCTGCTCTGCCGTGATGGTGATGTGGCTCTGCTCGGTGAAGCCGATCGTGCCGGTCATGCCCTTGAAGCCCTGGACCGCGTTGAAGCCTTTCTGCAGGTCTTCCGGCTTCGTCGACTTCACGTCCTTGATGACCTGCGCCAGCATCTTGATGCTGTCATAGGCGCCGGCCGAGAAGGGCGTGGCGTCGACGTTGAACTTCTTCTTGTAGGCGTCCTTGAACGCCAGAAGCTCCGGACCCGGATGCAACTCCGTCGTCAGCATCGCGGTGATCGTCCCGTCGGCAAGGTCGCCGGCCAGTTTCGAGTAGGTGTCGTCGGCATTGGTTTCGTCATTGCCGTAGACGATGGCGTCATAGCCGATCGAATGCAGATCCTGCACGAAGGCGGCCTGATCCTGCGGCGTCAGCCAGACATCGACGCATTTGATGCCCGCGGCCTTGATGGCGTTGACCTCCGGCATCAAGCCGGCGGTCGCGCCTGTCGACCAGTTCTCGGTGATGGTGTGATCCATGGCGATCTTCTTGCCGGCCTTGTCATAGGCAAGCTCGATGCCGAACAGACCGCCCTGCCCGTAAGTGGACGGATCATGCAGCACCGCGAGGCCGTCGGGGCAATGCTTCAACGCATGCTGGCCGATCTTCTCGCCCCAGGCAAAGGTGTTGAGGCCGAAGTCGAAGACCCACGGGTTCGGCGGGCTGGTCGGCCCGTCCGGATTGACGGTGAGACCGCCATCGTCGACGACGCCGATGGTCGGGAACTTATGGCGCTGCGCCAGTTGCGCCGTGACCGGGCCGGTGTCGGGCGAACCGGCGATGGCAATCGCGCCTTGCGACATCAGCTTCTCATAGAGCTGGCCGGAGAGTGTTGCCGACGCATTGTCGTTGTGTGGGTCGAGCTTGAAAGTGTGGCCGTCGACACCGCCGGCGGCGTTGACCTCGTCGACCGCCATCTGCGAGCCGTTCACCGTGGCGACACCGGTCGAACCATAGGCGCCGGTCGTTCCCGCGATGAGGCCGATGAGATATTCGTCCGCCGCGCCGGCCTGAACGCCGAGCCCGCAAAACGCCGTCGTGGCCAGCAACATCGCGGAAGTCGTCGCGAGTTTTCTCATGTCTGATTTTCCTCCCTGCGATCGGTGGGCAGGAACCGACAACCCGATCGCTCAATTTGCCCCGCGCTTCCCGCGCCCTCTCGGTAGTGGATTTTGCTATCCCGTTGCCCGGCCTTGTCAACGCGAGCGCCTACGCTCCGAAGCCGGTTCAGCGACCTTGCAAATGCCACTGGAGAAGCCGACCGGGCACGATCATCGGTATCGCCGAAAGGGAGATCGGCATCCAGTCTAACTCATTGCTTTCACTTTCTTTTATTCCAAATCAACTTGCTACGCCCGCACGCCGCAAGACCTCTTGGGCCGCCTGGCCGCGCCCCGCGTTTCACCGTTCCGAAACGCCGTCCAATCGCTGCGCTCATAGCTGTTATGTCACTCGCATCAGCTATTTCCGGACGGTCATTTTCGACTAGGTTTTTTGGCACCGGCGCAGCATGCCAGAGCTGGACATTGCGGCATGGAACCCGGGGGCGGCAGGGAACCCCCGCCTGACGGTTCATCTTGAATCCGGGCGGCTATCCGACGGAAGCGTCTCCGAGGCGATAAAGCCGGCTGAGGAGGCAACGCCGGCCAGGGGAGAGGGGAAAGCCACCAGTGCTGCAATTCGTGTTGAGCGGAGTAGCGATAGGATCGATCTACGGTCTGATCGGCATGGCGCTCGCGATCTCGTTCTACGTCACCCGCATCATCAATTTCGCGCAGGGCCAGCTGATGATGGTGACCGTCATGGTCACAGCAGAGCTCGCCTCTTCCGGTTATCCGGTCTGGCTGGCCGCGCTTGCCGGCCTGGCGTGCTCGTGCATCGTCGGCATCCTGTCCTATGTCATCGCGGTGCGGCCGATCCTTTTGTCGAACCGCTTCAGCTTCGGCTGGCTGGTCTCGACGCTGGGCTTCGCCGTGATCGTGGAAAACGCCGCCGCCTATATCTGGGGCCCGACCTCGCAGGCCTTCCCGCCAATCCTCAACGGCATCAGCCTGCCGATCGGCAGCGCCGTGCTGACCGCCCAGCAGCTTCTCGCCATCGTCACTGCCGCCGTGCTTGCCGCCGGCTTCGAGATCGTGCGGCGCTACACGCTGTTCGGCAAGCTCGGCATGGCGACGGCGGCCGACCCCGAGATGGCCTCGGCCATCGGCGCCAACACAGCAATCGTCGCCATCGTCGCCTTCGCGGTCTCCGCCGTCTATGCCGGGATCGCGGGCCTGCTCATCGGGCCTTCGACCTTTGCCAATCCCTATCTCGGCGATACGTTCGGCACCTACGGCTTCATCGCCATGATGATCGGAGGCGGCACCGAGCGGCCGATAGCGGCGATGTTCGGCGGCCTGCTGCTCGGCGTCTGCGCCGAAGGCGCCAACGCGCTGATCAATTCGCAGGCTTCCGACTGGTTTCCCTTCATCGTGCTCGTGCTGATCCTGATCGTCTCGCCGAAGGGCCTGTTCAGCACCAGCAACCCCCTGTTTCGCCCGCGCCGGGCGGCCGTGACGCGCGGCTGAGGTCGAGCATGGCCCCTGCATTCGATACTCAGCCGGTCACCGCTCCAAGGCTTCGCGTCGGCCGCTGGCGCGCCGCCGGGCTGCTTGCTGTCCTGATCGCCTATCTGGCGGCCACCGCCTATGTCGCCCACACCGACCTCGGCCTGCAGAGCCTTGTTCTTGTGGCGGCCGTCTTCGGCATCCTCGCCATCAGCCTCGACCTCGTGGCCGGGATGCTCGGCCTCTACTCGCTGGGCCAAGGCGGCTTTTTCGGGATCGGCGCCTATGCGACGACGATCCTTGCCAACGACTATGGCTGGAACGTCTTCGGCCTGCTGGCGCTGGTTCTGGCGGCGACCGGCCTGATCGGCATGGCCGTAGGCGCGATGTCGCTCAGGGTCAGCGGCCTCTACTTCGCCATCACCACCTTCATCTTCACGCTGGTGCTGACGGTTCTGGCGACCGACATGGTCACCGTCACCGGCGGCCTGCAGGGCCTGCTCGGCCCAGCCTTTCCGGATTTCCCGACAAGCCTGGAATGGCTCGGCACGCCGCTGGTGTGGTGCATCATGCTGGCGCTGCTTGCCTGCCTCGGCCTGGTCTGGAACATCCGCCATTCGCCGCTCTACCCGATCCTGCTTTCGATCCGCGACGCCGAACCTTTCGCCGAGGCTGCCGGCGCGCGCACGGCGGCGATCAAGGTGGGGGTCTTCGGCGTCTCGGCCGCGATGGCCGGAGGGGCCGGCTGGCTCTTTTCGTTCCTCGGGGTCGTCTCCCCCAGCCAGTTCGACTGGTCGGTGTCGCTGAACGTGCTGGTGATGGTGCTGATCGGCGGCATCAACACCAGCGTCGGTCCGGTCGTCGGCGCGATGTTCGTCTCGATGTTCCCGAATGTCGTCAACATCAATCCCTGGCTGCAGGAGATCGTCTACGGAGCCCTCTCGATCCTGGCGATCACGCTGTTGCCCGACGGCGTCGTCGGCATCGCGCGGCGCGCGCTTGCACGACGTGCCGGCGAGATAGCACCGGTGGCGGACGCCGCCTCTGACGAAGCCCTGCCCGCCGCGCCCACCGTCGCATCGGCGGCCTCCCCGAAAGACTCCGAAATCATCGTGGAATGCCGGGGCATCGAATTCGGGTATGGGCTCGGTCCGAAGGTGCTGCGCAATGTCGACCTCGCCGTCCGCCGCGGCCACATCCATGGCTTGATCGGCCCGAACGGCTCGGGAAAGAGCACCTTAGCCAATGTGATATCGGGGCGCCTGACGCCTCATACGGGAGAAGTCCTGCTCAAGGGCACGCGCGTCGACGGAATGCCGGCGAGCAGCCGTTCGCGTCTGGGGCTGCGGCGCACCTTCCAAGCCGCGCAGTTGGTGAAGGAACTGACGCCGACGCAAAACGTCATGGTCGGGCTCTTCGACCGCGTGCCGCGCATTGTCGGTCGCGCGCCGCTCTGGCCTATGCTTGCCTCCGGCCGGCGCGACCTCGCGGCCATGCAACGCCGCGCCAGCGAGGCTCTCGGGCTCGTCGGCGCCGGCGACTGGACGGCAAGACAGGTGGCGGACGTGCCGCACGGCATCGAGCAGCTGACGCAGCTCGCCTCGGTCTGCGTGGCCGGGCCGGACATCATCGTGCTCGACGAGCCGGCGACAGGACTTTCCGCCAAGGAGGTCAGGCATCTGGCCGCGATCCTGGCCAATCTGAAGACCCAGGGCGTGACGATGATCATCATCGAGCACCAGACGCGCTTCCTGTTCCCGCTCTGCGACCGCGTGACCGTGCTCAACGCCGGCGAAGTGATCCTCACCGGCTCGGCCGACGAAGTGCGCGCCGACCCGGTGGTCAGACAGGTGTATCTCGGCGAATGAGCGAGCAACCCACTCTCGAAATCAACGCGCTGAGCGCCGGCTATGGCCGCTTCGATGTGGTGCGCGACGTGGCGCTCAGCGTCGGCAAGGGCGAAGCCGTCGCCCTGCTCGGCCCGAACGGCGCCGGCAAGACGACAGTGCTGCGCGCGATCATGGGCCTCGTCAAGCAGCGGCGCGGCCTGATCCGGATCGGCGGCACCGACGTCTCGGCGCTGCCCACCCATCGCATCGCGCGCGGACTGGCCGCGATCGCTCCGGAAGGACGCCGTCTGTTCCTCGACCAGTCGGTGGAGGACAATCTGCTCCTGGGGGCGCTGCATCTGCGGCACGACAAGGCCCGCACCCAGACCTTGCTTGCCTCGGTCTACGATCTCTTCCCTGTCCTCAAG
>NZ_RZTO01000016.1:0-20621 GCF_003997225.1 Mesorhizobium sp. M2C.T.Ca.TU.002.02.1.1 | reverse complement strand
GGCATAGATGTGGATCGGCTCACCGATCTTGCCCGATGTCATCAGCTCCTTGGCGGCGGCGTAGCGCGGATCGAAGCGCAGCAGGTAGCCGACGCCGAGCTTTACGCCCGCCGCCTCGCAAGCCGCGATGATGGCCTGGGCGTCGTCGACCTTGGAGGAGATCGGCTTCTCGACGAAGACGTTGATGCCGGCTTCGGCCACTGCAACGGCCGGCGCCAGATGCAGATTGTCCGGCGTGCAGATCGAGACTAGATCGAGATCGCGTTCCGAGCCCAGCAGCGCCTGATGGCTGTCATAGACCTTGCAGCCCGGCGCCTTGGCCGCCACGGCCTCGGCCAGCGCGCGGTTGGGATCGACGATGGCCGCGAGCTCGGAGCCCACCATGTTGGCGAAGATGCCGGCATGCATGGAGCCCATGAAGCCTGCACCAATGACGGCGACGCGACGGCGCTTGATCATGTCGGGTTCCTTCTCAGTTGCGGACGGGCACTCGAAGCGGCGACCTCGTCGGCGAAGCGGCGGGTGATGGCGTCGGGCCGGGTGATGGCGCCGCCGACGACGATGAAGCGGGCGCCGAGCTCGAAGCAACGGACGGCCTCGTGCGGCGACCATATGCGCCCCTCGGCAACGAAAGGCAGGCCGGCACGGGCGAGTTCCTCCATCAGGGCGAAGGCGGGGCCGCGCTGGTCGCTGGAATAGTTTGTGTAGCCGGCCATGGTGGTGCTGATGAGGTCAGCGCCGGCATCGAGCGCGCGCCGGCCTTCATCGAGCGTGGCGACGTCGCCCATGGAGAGCCGCCCCCTCGCCGCGATGCTGGCGAACATCGCCTTCAGCTCGGCTGGGCGCGGCCGGGCAGTGGCGTCGATCGCGACGATATCGGCGCCGGCCTCGACGACGGCGGCGACGTCGTCGAGCGTCGGTGTGATGTAGACCTCGGTGTCGTCGCGCCTGGACTTGATCAGGCCGATGAGCGGCACGTCGACCGCCGCGCGGACGGCGGCGACGTTGGCCACCCCCTCGATGCGGACGCCGGTGGCGCCGCCCAACACGACGGAGCGCGCCATCGCGGCGATGTGGCCGGGAGCGTCGAGCGGCAGGCCGGATTCGGCCTGGCACGACACGACCAGCGTTCCATCGAGTGTGGCGAGCAAATCGCCCTGCTTGGCCTGCACCGGGGCATCTCCTGGAAGAGCATTACCCTGCTAACCAAGCGTGGATGAAAGTTTTTGTCAATAAATTATTTTCGATGAAAATTTCCGTCAGGCATTTTTGAACTCGCCAGCATCGCCGCGCCAAGCAGGCCGGCATCGGCGCCCGCACGCGCGGCGAGGATGGGACGCCGGTAGACGCGCGGCAGGTCGAGCGAGCGCGCGTGCAGTGCCTCGATGAAGCCGCCGGCGAGGCCGACTCCGCCGCCGACGGCAAAGCAGTCGACATCGACCGAGGCCGTCAGGTCGGCAAAGGCGTTGACCAGTGCTGCGACCGCGCCGGCGATGATTTCCGCGGCATTGCCGTTGCCTTGTTCCGCCGCCGCAAACAGCTCCGGCGCGGTAACCTTGCGGCCAAGGCGCGCGCTGCCCAGCCGCGCCAGCGCCGTACCCGAGGCGACCGTCTCCAGGCAGCCGCGCCGGCCGCAGCCGCACAGGATGCCGCCGGGCTCGGAGCGCGTGTGCCCGACATGGCCGGCGAGCCCGGTCGCGCCGCTTTCCAGCCGGCCATCTATCACCAGCCCGCAGCCGATGCCGGTGGAGACGGTGAAGAAGGCGAAGTTGCGAAAACCCTCGCCGGCGCCGATCGTGAATTCGGCCCAGGCAGCGGCCTGGGCGTCATTGACGACGAACGGCGGCATGCCGAAAGCGTGTTCGATCGCCGAGGCAATCGGATAACCGTCCTCGATCGGCAGGGTTTCGGGGTTCAGCGCCGTCAACGCGCCGTCGCGCACGATGCCGGTGGTGGCGACGGCCACTGCGCCAAAACCGCTTTTCGGCGCAAGCCCAGCGATGGCCGCGATCAGGTCGTCACCCCTGCCGGTGCGTGGCGTCGGCGCCTGGCGGCGGTTGGCGATCCTGCCGCCACGCACTTCGGCTGTCGCGATCTTGGTGCCGCCGATATCGATGGCGAGCACCGGCAAATCAGAAGCTGCGGTCACTCACGACCTCCGCCGTACGGCTGAGCTCGACCAGCCGCTTCGGATCCTGCCTGGTCATCTCGGAGACCAGCGCATCGACGATGAGCAGCTGGCTGATCTTCGACGGGAAGGCGCCGCCAGTGAGCGGCGTCTCCGGCCAGGAGGCAATCAAAGCCAGGTCGCAGACGGCGATCAGCGGGCTCTTCGAACGGTTGGAGATACCGATGACGAAAGCGCCCTTGGAGCGGGCGAGCTCGGCGACACGCACGGCGTCGATGGTCGAGCCGGAGCTCGAGATCACCACCTGCACCGTCCCCGGCTGCGCGGTTCCCGCCGCCATAACCGCCAGATGCGCATCGCCTAGCGCGCGGCTGAACTTGCCGATGCGGGTCATCTTGTAGGCGAGATACTGCGCCGTGACGGCGGAGGCGGCGATGCCGAAACACTCGACCACGGAAGCGTCGAGGAGTTTTCGCGACGCGACGGCGACGTCTTCGCGAACGATCAGTTGCTCGGTCTCGCGCAGCGAGGTGATCGCGGTTTCGACCAGCCGCTGGATGTCGTCGGAAGGAGAGCCGTTATCGCGCGCCCGTTCGTCGGTCGCCAATTCCTTGGCCAGCGCCAGCTTGAAATCCTGGAAGCCGGAAAAGCCTTGGTCGCGGCAAAAGCGCATGACGCTCGCCTCAGACGATCCGGACGTTTCGGCAAGCTCGGTGATGCTCTGGCGAAGCGTGGCGTCGGGTTGCGCCAGCACCGTCTCGGCGACGCGCGCCAGCGCCGGAGTCATGTCGCCTGCCGCCGCTCTCAGCGAGGCTATCAGCGCGTGTGTCATGCAATATCCCTCAAAAGCTTCCTGGTGTGAGCATGATCCTGTCCAAAACCGGTTCCCACCTTTTCGGGATCATGCTCAGAAATGTTCCGCCACCCAGGGCGGCGATCCGGCAAAGAGCTGGTCACAGCGGCGTATGTCAGCCGAGTCGCCGGAAACGAGGCCATACTGCGCCAGTTTCGAGGCGCTGCGAAAGCCCGTGAAGAGCTGGGCGAAGGCGGTCGGTTGCAGGACACCGCGCCGCCCAACGCCCCGGCCGCCTCGCCTACCTCCGCCTTGCCCGCGCGGATGTCGATCTCCAGCGGCGGCGCCTCGCCGATGCGCAACGCGAGCCGGGCTGCGTCGACATGGTAGCCGCGCTGGCGCAGCGCGGCTGCGGGGTCGAGCACGCGCAGCAGCCACTCCTCCTGATGCGCAAGCCGCCAGCCCTTGTCCGGCATGGCCGCCACCAGATCGTCCTGCGGAGCGCCGTGCCAGCGCACCGCCGGATAGACCGAGCGGAAACGGGCGAGGAAGGAGAGCAGGCCAAGCGCCGCCTCGGGCGAAGCGGCAAACCAGTCCCGGACCTCAAGACGCGCCTCGTTGCCCATGTCGAGGATCAGATAGGCGGCCTCGCCCTCGGCCAAATAGGCGGCGAGCGCATCGGTCGGCGCGCGGCGCAACTCGTTCCAGTGCGCCATGCCGCGCACGAGCAGCCCGGATTCGCGCAACGTCTTTTCGGCATAGGCGCCGGCCAGCCGCTGATCGTCGAGTTCGACGCGCTCGAAGCCAAGCCGGCTGGCGGAGGGCAACGCCGCGGTCTCGGCCTCGTAGACAATCTCGTGGCCGGCGAGCTCGAAGCCCGCCTTGCGATAGACCGGCCGGGTCGAGGCAAACAGCGTCGCGACCGCCGCGCCATTTGCCTTCGCCTCCTCGCAAAGCGCGTCGACCAAGGGAACCGCGAGGCCCTGCCCGCGCCGCTCCGGCGCGATCGCCACATGGGCGATGTTGACGGCCCGCACCGGTCTGCGGTGGAAGACATGCGCGGTTTCGAGCAAGGCCGCGCAAGCCATCGGAAGCCCGTCCTCGCCGCGCAGGAGCCTCAGCGAAGCCAGCCCGGCATTGGCGATGTATTCCTCGGACCGGGTCCTGCTGAAGCCGAACGCCCAACTCAGCAGGCTGGCGATGCCGGCGGCATCCACGGCGGTCGCCGGTTCAAGTTTGAAGTTTTTTTTCATTTCGCTTCCAAGAATGACGCTTTTCATCATAACTTGAAAACGGCAATGCGCAACAGGCTGCTTGGTTCAGCCCGCAAGCCCGCCAAAACACAGGTATTTCAGCTCGAGAAAGTCATCCAGGCCGTATTTGGAGCCTTCGCGGCCGAAGCCCGATTGCTTGATGCCGCCGAACGGCGCCACTTCGGTCGAGATCAGGCCGGTGTTGATGCCCACCATGCCGTACTCCAGCGCTTCGGCAACCGCCCAGACGCGGCTCGTATCCTTGGCGTAGAAATAGGCGGCGAGGCCGAACTCGGTGTCGTTTGCCATTTCGATGACGTCCTTGACCGTGTCGAAGCGGAACAAGGGCGCCAACGGGCCGAACGTCTCCTCCCGGGCGACCGCCATCCGGGCGGTTACCCCGGTCAACACCGTCGGCTGGATGAAATTGCCGCCGAGCGGATGGTCCGGGCCGCCCGCGACGATGCTGGCGCCGTGCGAGACGGCGTCCTCGATGTGGCGCCTGACCTTGGCCACGGCGCGGTCGTCGACAAGCGGGCCGATTTCGGTCCCTTCGGCGAAGCCGTCGCCGACCTTGAAGGCTTTGACGCGACGCGCCAGCTTCTCGGCGAACGCGTCGTAGATCCCGCTCTGCACATAGAGCCTATTGGCGCAGACGCAGGTCTGTCCGGCGTTGCGATATTTCGAAACGATCGCGCCTTCGACCGCGGCATCGACATCGGCATCGTCGAACACGATGAAAGGCGCGTTGCCGCCCAGTTCCATGCTGAGCTTCATCACCTGCGCCGAGGCTTGCGCCATGAGCGTGCGGCCGACCTCGGTGGACCCGGTGAAGGTCAGCTTGCGGACCTTCGCGTTTTCACAAATCTCGTCGCCGAAATCTGAGCTCCTGGTGATCGGGACGATGCTCAGCAGCCCGGCCGGCACCCCTGCCCTTTGCGCCAGCACGGCCAAGGCCAAGGCGGAGAGAGGGGTGAGCGCCGCCGGCTTGAACACCATCGAGCAGCCCACCGCCAGCGCCGGAGCGATCTTGCGCGCCACCATCGCCGAGGGGAAATTCCAGGGCGTGACGGCGCCGACGACGCCGACGGGTTGCTTGATGACGACGATCCTCTTGTCGCGCGCATGGCCCGGAATCGTGTCGCCATAGACGCGCTTGGCCTCTTCGCCGAACCACTCGATGTAGGACGCGCCGTAGAGGACTTCGCCCCTGGACTCGGCGAAGGGCTTGCCCATCTCGGCGGTCAGGATCGTCGCCAGGTCGTCGAGACTGGCAATGGTCAGGTCATACCAGCGCCGCAGGACGGCGGCGCGCTCCTTGCCGGTGCGGGCCGCCCAGTCCTTTTGCGCGACATGGGCCACGTCGATGGCCTTGGCGATCTCGGCGCGCGTGAAATCGGGCAATGTCGCCAACACTTCGTTGGTCGAGGGGTTGGTGACATTGAACGTCTTTCCGGACTGGGACCGGCCGAGCCATTCGTTGCCGATCAATCCCTGTTCCCGGATCAGATCCTTGTCCTTGATCTTGCCAAGCAATGTCGCTGATACGGCCATGGTTCAGACCCCTTCACTGGATTGCGAGTGGCCCTTGAGGAGAAGCGCCCGGGCCTGGGCGATAATCGGTGCGTCGATCATCCTGCCATCGACGAGACGCGCCGCGCCGTCCTGGGCAGCATCGACGACGCGCTGCGCCCAGCGCAGTTGTTCGGCGCTCGGACGAAAGGCGGCGATGACGTGCGCGGTCTGGGCAGGGTGGATGCAAAGCTTGCCGCCGGCGCCGTGATCCAGGGCCTGCCGGCATTCGAGGGTCAGCCTGGCGGTATCCGTCACCTCGAAGGACGGGCCGTCCAACGGCAGAGCCTTGTCGGCCGCCCTGCTGGCGATGGCCAGCCACATCATGGCATGCGCCTTGAGGGCGTCGGAAGCGGCCACGCCCAGGTCGAGGGCGAAGTCGGCGGGTCCGAAAGCCAGTGTGGCGACGTGAGAATGACCGGCCAAAGCGGCCGCGGCCTCCAGCCCACGCGCCGTTTCGATTAGCGCAATGATCTCGACGTCGTCGCCCAACGACTGGACGATCGCATCGAGCGTGGCCGGCGACTCCGCCTTCGGCAGGCATAGGCGCCGCAGCCCCAACGCCTTGAGCGCGGCAATATCCTCACTGTGCCAGCTGCTGTCCGCGGCGTTCACGCGCACATAGGCGGGGTTGTGCAGGTCCAGCACGTGGCGGAGGTTGGAACGGGCGCCGTCCTTGGCGGCAGGCGCCACCGCATCTTCGAGATCGACGATCACCGCATCGGCGCCGGACCGATCGGCCTTGTCGAACCGTTCCGGCCGATCCGCCGGGACGAACAAGGGCGCGACCAAGGGGCGGCGTTGAGTGCCTTGCGGGCTCATGGCGCGAGATCCTGGCCGACATCGGCTTCCATATGAACGACACCGTCATCGCCCTGGGTCCAGAACTGTCGCCCGTCGGGCGAGGCGGCGACGGTGAGGTGGCGGCCGGCGATCGCCGGCGCGACGCCCCGATAGCGGAAGGTCGCCGGGATTCCGGTGCCGCGAGCCGCCGCGAGGTTGAACATCAGCGTCGCCTGCAGCGGGCCGTGGACCACAAGGCCCTCATAGCCTTCCGTTTCGGTGGCGTAAGGCAGGTCATAGTGGATGCGGTGGCCGTTGAAGGTGATGGCCGAATAGCGGAACAGCAGCGTGGACGACGGGACCAAGGCCCACGATGCGCCGACCGGACGGCCAGGCATCGGGGCGGTCTTATCGCGGCCCGATGCGGCGGGCTTCGGCGTCGCGGCCTCGCGATAGACGATATCGTGCCGTTCGCTCAGCGCGATGCCGCGTGCGGTGTGATAGCGGTGGTCGACCGCGACGAACCAGAGTTCACCAGACCTGCCTTGCTTGCGCACGACGTCGCGGATCGTGGAGACCCGACGGACCTCATCGCCGATCCGCAAGGCATCGTGCATCTGCAATTCACCACCCGCCCACATGCGGCGCGGCTGCGGCACCGGCGGCAAGGACAGGTTTCTGGCCGGATGGCCATCGGCTCCCAACTGGTCCATCGCGGCGATCGCCGGCGACAGGCACCAGTGGATCCCCAATGGCGCGTGGCCGGCGGCCAACGGTGCGAGATTGGGCTCGAATATCGCTCTGAAGCTCTGCACGAGGCGCTGCGAAACGACATCGAAGCTTTCGCTTTGACGGCCAATCCAGTCGGCGAACGGTTTCTTCCCGGTCGTGTCCACTGGCCTTGTCCGTCAGTAGGAACGTGGCATTCCGAGCACATGCTCGGAGAGGTAGGACAGGATGAGGTTGGTCGAGATCGGCGCCACCTGGTAGAGTCGGGTTTCGCGAAACTTGCGCTCGACATCGTATTCCTCGGCGAAGCCGAAACCGCCATGCGTCTGGATGCACGCATTGGCGGCCTCGTTCGAGGCATCGGCGGCCAGCATCTTGGCCATGTTGGCTTCGGCGCCGCAGTCGAGGCCGGCCTCGTAGAGGCGCGTCGCCTCGCGGACCATCAGCTCGGCGGCGCGCGTGTTGGCGTAGGCCCTGGCGATCGGGAACTGGATGCCCTGGTTGGCGCCGATCGGCCGGCCGAAGACGTTGCGCTCGCAGGCATAGGCGGAGGCCTTCCTGATCAACCATTTGGCATCGCCGATACATTCGGCGGCGATCAGGATCCGCTCGGCATTCATGCCGGAAAGGATATAGCGGAACCCCTTGCCCTCCTCCCCAACCAGGTTTTCGACAGGGACCTCGACATTGTCGAAGAAGACCTCGGTCGTGGAGTGGTTCATCATGGTGCGGATGGGCCGGATCGAAAGCCCCTGCTTGAGCGCCTCGCGCATGTCGAGGATGAACACCGAGAGGCCTTCGGTGCGCTTGGATACCTGGTCTTTCGGGGTCGTGCGGGCAAGCAGCAGCATCAGGTCGGAATATTCGGCCCGGCTTGTCCAGATCTTCTGGCCGCTGACGACGTAATGATCGCCGTCCCTGCGGGCGAACGTGCGGATGGAGGTCGTGTCGGTTCCGCTGCCGGGCTCGGTGACGCCGAATGCCTGCAGCCTCAATTCGCCGGAAGCGATCTTCGGAAGATAACGCTGCTTCTGCTGCTCATTGCCATGCCGCAGCAGCGTGCCCATGACGTACATCTGCGCGTGGCAGGCGGCGCCGTTGCAGCCGGCGCGCTGGATCTCCTCGAGCACGGCCGCCGCCGCCGAAAGCGTCAGGCCCGCCCCGCCATACTCCTCGGGGATCAGCGTCGCGAGGTAGCCCGCCTCCGTCAGCGCGTTGACGAAATCCACAGGGTAGGCGCGGGCGGCGTCGAGCTTGCGCCAGTATTCGCCCGGAAACCGCTCGCAGAGCCGACGCACGGCCTCGCGGATCTCCTCGTTGTCGACATCCTTGAACATCAAGCACTCCCCGCGGCACGTGCCTGGGGACGCGCGTCTCCAGCGAGTTCAAACAAACCCAGCGAGCGCACCGGGCGGTTGCCGGGCAGTGCAAGGATGGCGCCGATCAGCTCGTCGGCGCGTGCTGGCGAACTGCCGCCGGCGATGAGCTGCGCGCGCGCTTTCTCGGAGAGCTCGGTCGCCGTCACCGGATTGCCGGGATCTCCCTTGGCGTCGTGTCGCGCGGCGGAAAGACGCCGACCGGAAGCCGTCTCCACCACGATCTCGGCGCCCCACGATTCGGGGTACGCAGCCTCGATCCCAGGCGCCAGCTCGACGTCGACTTTCTTGCGTTCGCCGGCCATCCGCCGCCGGGCATCGGCATCGAAACTTGCCTGGTCGACGCGGCCGTCCGCGAGCGCGATCGCCACCGTGTGCTGGAGCGAGAATTTGGCGCTGTAGGGATCCTCCGGGATGGGCCGGTCGCACACGTCCAGCGCGGCCCGGTAAGCTCCGACCTTCACCTTGGCGATGGCTTCGCCGGCTATCTCCGCGTGCAAGGCAATGGCGCCGTCGATCGCCGGATGGGTATGGCGGCAGCAGGGCCAAGGCTTGATCGAGGTGTTGATCAGCTGCCAGGCCCGATCGGGCCCAGCCGTCACGGCCTCCGGAATCGGATCGGGGCACAGGCCCGCATAGAATCCCTTTTCGCCCTCGAGGATGTTTTGCGCGCCCGTGAACCCTTCCCTGGCCAGGAACGATGCAAGGACGCCCGATTCCGCGGCCCGGGCCGTGTGAAGATGCTTGCTCATGGCGCCCTCGGCCAGGAACTCCCAAAGCCCCGACGACTGGGTCCCGGCGTTGCCGAGCGCCCAGACGGTCCTGTCGTCGTCGAGGCCGATGAGCTCGGCCACGGCAAAGGCCGCGCCGAACGGCCCGCAGGTCGAGGTGTTGTGCCAGATCCGGTAATGCTTCTTGCCGACGGACATGCCGACGCGGCAACAGGCTTCATATCCCGCCAGAACCGCGCGCAGGAACGCTTCGCCGCCAAGGTCGTGATCATGGGCCACGGCCCAGGCCGCGGGAATGACGACGCTGCCTGGATGGGTCACCGAGTCCCGGTGCAGGTCGTCCATCTCCAGGATATGGGACAGACCGCCGAGATAGAACGCCTTGCGGGCCGTATCCGCCTGCGCCGGCGGCGCAACCGCCTTGAGCATGCGGGCAGGTTCGGTCGGCAACGCGCCGAGCGCGCAGCCGAGCGTATCCAGGACGAACAGCGATGCCCATTCAAGATCGCGTTCGGTCACCGGCTTTTCGCGGATCAACCGGGTCAGGTCGCGGGTGAGACTCATGACGTTCTATTCCCTATCCGTTGGGATCCCGCCGTATCCGGCGGACCGAATTCCCGTCGCAAGGCCACATCGTGTTCACCGAGCGAGGGCACCCTGCCCAATTCGGGGCGCTTGCCATCGACCGTGACGGGCGGCGCGAAAAGCTCTATCGGACCAACCGCGGTCTCGACCGCGACCCTGGTCGCGCTGCGATGCACAGCCAGGTCCGCCATGGTCGACACGCGGCCATAGCCGATGCGCACCTGGTCCAGCAGTTCGCACAAGCCGGCCATCGTGTAGGGCGCCAGGATCGCCTGCACACAAGCGTCGAGTGGCTCGCGATTCTTGATGCGCAGCACGTTGCGTTCGAATCTCGGATCCGTCGCCACCGACGGCTGGCGCAGGACGCTCTCGCAGAAGACGGCCCATTCGCGTTCGTTCTGGACGGCGATCAGGATTTCCCCGTCGCTGACGCGAAACAGCCCGTAAGGAGCTATCGACGGGTGAGCGAGGCCAAGCCGGCTGGGCTCCTTGCCGCCGTAATGGCGCGCCAGATACGGTACATTCATGTACTCGGCGAGGGTGTCGAACAAGGAGACCTGCAGGTGGGCCCCTTCCCCGGTCCGCTCGCGCATGATCAGGGCTTCGAGGATGGCGGCATAGGCGGCCTGTCCCGTGGCGATATCGGATATCGATATGCCGACGCGCGTCGGACCCGACGTCGCCGATCCCGTGACGCCCGCCAGACCGGCTTCCGCCTGGATGAGCAGGTCATAGGCTTTCCGCTCGTGATCCGGCATTCCTGGCGCGTAGCCGCCGATGTCGCACACGATCAGCCTCGGGAACCGCCGCCTGAGGTCTGCGCTGCCGATGCCCAGCCTGTCGGTGGCGCCGGGCACAAGGTTCTGGACGAACACGTCGGCTGAGGCGAGCATCGCCTCGACCAGCGCCAGATCATCCGGCTGCTTCAGGTCGACGGTGCAGGACTGCTTGCCGCGGTTGTTCCAGATGAAATAGCTCGACAGGCCGTGGACGTAGTCGTCATAGCCGCGGGCGAAATCGCCCTCGGGGCGCTCGAGCTTGATGACGCGCGCGCCGGCGTCGGCCAGCCGCGACGTCGCCAGGGGCGCAGCCACGGCTTGCTCCAGCGAGACGACGGTCGTTCCCTCCAGCGCGCCTGGCATGGCTCGCTCCTTATCCTGCTTTTGCGACAGCATCGCACCGGAAGGGTCCCCTCCGTCAAATAGCGTTTTGTAATGGGAGGTATAGCGAAACGGCACAGTCGGCCGTGCGTTCGTTGCACCCCTAGCCGAACAGGTCAGGTCGCTGGCTTTCGTCGGAAAGCTCGGCGCTCCAGGCCTGATCCTTCACCAGCTGACGCAGTATGTCCCACGATAGCTGGCCCACGGCGCGCGGAGCCGTCTGCAGGGGGCGTTCCGTCGAATAGGCCAGGTACACTTTCCGGGTGATCGGCGGGTCCTGGAAACTCCACGCCCGGAACAGGCCGGCCTGGGCCTCGGCATTGATCGCCATCCGCGGCAGGATCCCGAAACCGATCCCGCGCGCCACCAATCGCTTGATCTGGGTATAAGAGTCGATTTCGATCGCCGGGTTGATGGCGACCTGGACCGATGTCGCGACGGCTTCGATCAGCTCGCGTAGACCGTGGCCTGGCCCCGGCACGACCAAGGGCAGCCCGGCGACGTCGCGCAGCTCGACGGAAGAGCCCTGAAAGTCGTCAGCGCCCGCCATGGACGGATTGGCAAAAAGACAGATTTCCTCGGACAGGCCGTGGTGAACGGCGAGCCCCCTCGGATTCGACGTCGCGTAGATCATCGCGAGGTCGACTTCGCCGCGCTTCAACCACTCGAGAATGTAGCCGCTCATCGCCTCGACGACGCGGATGCGCACCTCCGGAAAGCGCTCGCGCGCGGCCTCGATCAGCGGCGCCGCGAGAAGCTCGCTGACCGTGCCCGGAAGGCCGAAGCGGACTTCGCCGCGCGGCGCGATCGCGGCTCCCCTGACGCTGTCGCTGATTTCCGCGAACTCGGCAAGGATGCGCTTGGCATGCACCATGAGCCGCGCGCCGGCTTCCGTCGCACTGACGCCATGCGGCCCGCGATGCAGGAGTGGAAGCCCCAGCTCCTCCTCCATATGCCTGACATGCTGGCTTAGCGCTGGCTGCGCCACATGGAGCTGGGTGGCGGCTTTCGAGAACGAACCGCTTTCGACGACTTGGGAAAAATATTTAAGCTGACGAAGATCCAAAAACGGCGCCCTATCTATCGAAGGCTACCGTATAAGATTTCGTTATTGAGGCAATGGCAAAATAGCGGCGATCCGTCTATCCCTGCCCGGATAAGACCGCGTCCGCGCTGCCCTTGGATTTCCTGACACGCCCCGCCAACCGCCGGACTTCGTCGATCAAGGCGGCGAGCACGGCGTGTTGGGGAGCGCCATCCGGTGGCCGAACGATGGCGATGGTGCGGACCATGTCGTTGTCGCCTATGGTATAAGCGCTGAGCGCATGCTCCTCCAGTTCGCGCGTCACGCTGGAATGCGGCAGGATCGTCGCGTACTGCGTGCCCTTATCGGCGATGACGGCTTTCACGGCGCTGAGCGAGTCGAGCTCGAGCTCCGGCTTCAACGCAATGCCCCGGTGCCGGTAGACCCGGTCGATGATCCGTCTCAACTCATGGATCTCGCTCGGCAGTATCAATCGCAGCCGGCCGATGTCCTCGAGCCGGCGTGGCGTATCGTCCGGGCCGCCCGCATAAGACATGACCAGCACGAGGCGCTCGGCGAAAAGGTCGACAACGTCGAACCGATCCGGCGAACTGGGCCGGTAGGTCAGCGCGGCGTCCAGCCGGCCGCCGCGCATGAGACTGGCCAGGTCGCCGCTATAGGCTTCAACCACATTGAGCGTGACACCCCGGTACTGGGCTCCGACAAAATTGCGGATGTCCTCGAGAAACAGCGGTGCGATGGTCGGGCATATTCCAAGCGAGATCTCACCTTTGAGCTTGTCGGAACGCTGTCGCACCGTGCGGACGGCGTCATCGAGCCCCTCGATGTGCAGGCGCGACTGGCCAAGCAGGAAGCGACCCTCGGTCGTGGGCTCCGCACCGCGTCCGCTGCGTTTGATCAAGGCGATGCCGACTTCCTTCTCGAGCAGCTTGATCTGCCGCGTCAGCGACGGCTGGGCCACTCCGATGGATTGGGACGCACGGGAGAAGCCGCCATGCTCGCAGACTGCAATGAAATAGCGCAGACGCCTGAGGTCGATGCCTTCCATGCCCTGCCTCCCGCTAGATCGTGATGCGTTTCGTTGAACCGCCATCACGATCCAGCTGCTCTTTGTTGAAGCACGATCTCTCTCCGAAACCGGTTCCCACTTTTCGGGATCATGCTCTACCGGCCTGTCACGCGGTCGAGGAGCCTCGCGATCCACGGCGTCGTTGTCGGCTCGAACAGCGGGTTGACGTCGGGGACGAGAACGATCTTGTGGCGCGGAAGCCCGTCGATGACGGAGAGGCGTCCCCTATAGGCCAGCCACCACACGATGAACACGCCGACAAACCAGAAGAGGACTTGCCAGATCAGCAGCGACGGCACTCCCGGCGCAACGACGGTCCCGGCGAAAACCGGCTCGCTGAAGAAGCTGTTGCCGAGGATCGCACCGGGGCCGAGCGCAAAGAACGCCCACAGCAGCGTCAGGGACCATTTTGCCGTCGTGGCCGCCTGGCTTGCGTTGCGCGCCCGTTGACTTTCCTCGAAAGCGTCGTGGAGGCGATCCCTGCGATCACGCTCGAGGCCGGCGCGGGTGAACAGGCTGACCAGCAGGCATGCCGCGAAATTGGTCGCCAGTCCCCATCCCGCGGAATGGACCGATAAGGGCCAGCGGCCCCATGGCAGGTCGACAAACAGCCGCTCGAACAGCACCAGCCCAAAGCTCTCGGTGAAGACGACACAAAGGCTGCCGACGATCAAACCGGCGAGCACGCCGCTGCGGCTGATCCAACGCACCCAGCACAGGCCGAGCACCGCCGGCAGCAGTTGCATGGACAGGCTGAGCGTGAGGGACGAGAAGATCGTCGCGCCGAGCGGCGCGAAGCTCGCGATCGCGGCAATAGCGCCATAGACGAGAGCCAAGGTCACGCGAGCGGCAAAGCGGCTCGCACGTCCGTCCATCCCCGGAATGACATAGCGCGACGTCAGCTCGATGGTGCACACCGATGCACCGGACCCGGCGAAGAATGCCACGGCGATCTGGCCCGACGCGACCAGAAGGACGGTAAAGCCCACCGCCACCATCGGATCGAGGGCCGCCAGACGGGTGGCGAAGGCGCTCAACGACCCGTCGGCCGAAATCTCCGCGGCCAGGACCGGCCCGACCAGCATCAGCGTACCGGCCGCGAGTCCGGCGATCATCCAGACCTGGCCGAATGCGAAACCGCGGCGCGGCGCGCTCGTGACGCTGAGGAAGCTGAAGCCCGGGCTGAGCGCTATGCCGCCCAGCGACAGCGCGAAGGTCAGTCCCGCGAATGTGGTCCACAAGCCCCCGACCGGCAGTTCCTTGCCCATGCCGGCGCTGAACTGGATGACACCCGGTATCTTGTCCGCGAGCACGCCGCCGGTTGTGCCGATGCCGTTGGCGGCAAACGCCAACCTGTCGATCGCGAAGCCCATGAAAGCGCCGAAAAAGACGATGAGGGCCAGCATCAGCAAGGACTGGGCGGCGACGAAATAGGCAATCGCGCGCCAGCCGCCGATCACGCTGCAGAGGAACAGCGCGAATGCGATCGACCAGATCGCGAGCCCGGACGGCACGTCGTTGGCGGTCGCGGCGCTCACCAGCGCGCCCGCTTGGGACAGGCACATGGCCGCGAAGGGGATGCTGAAAAGGAACAGCACGAACAGCATGTAGATGCGCAGGGTCGTGCTTCCGAAATAGCCGCCGAGCAGCTCGCCGAGGGTACGCAGCGAGGTCAGCCGGGCGGCGAGCCAGATCCGCTTCTGCGTGATGGTCGCGGCCAGGGCCACGCAGATGAGGCCGACGGCGACCTGATTGTACTGCAGGCCGAAAGTGGAGAGCAAACGCAGATGATCGGGAAGGCCGAGGCTGGCCAATGTGACGCCTACGCCGGCGAAGATGATCACCCATGGCGGCAAGGCCAGGCCGGCATCGACGAAATCGCCAGGCTGCTGGGCGTGACGGCCGCTGATGGTCGCGAGATAGAGACCCAGGACCGCGACGATGCCGAGGACGGAAACCAGCAGTGGGGTCATCGACCGTCTCCCGGCGGGCTGGTTCGATCCCGGTCGCCCGCGCGGAAGTCGCGGATGACGTCGAAGGCGTCAAAGGCCTGTCGCGCCCCGAACCGCGTGACCAGGTAGAAAACGATCACGGCTCCGGTCGCGATGAACCCGATGCTGACCGGCACGAAGTTGCGGGCGGCGAAGGACGCGCTGACCAGCGACAGGATCACGAACAGCACCAGCGCGAACCCATAGATGACGAGACCGAGCCCCAGCTCGCGGGGCGAAAAGCCTGTCCCGTAGACCACATTGACGATCACATGGGCGACAAAGCCGGCCAGGACGGCCGCGAACCCGGCAAGGATGTAGGGCGCTCCTCCCCGGCCAAATCCGTAGTCGAACAGGATCGCGGCGGGCAAGGCCGCCGCCAGCCAGCACGCCATGACCAGGACGTGGCGGTCCAGCGCTTCGTTTTTGCCGAGCGGGGTCATCGAATGGTCTCGCTAGTTGGGCTCGCAGATCAAGGGCGCGTTCAGTCGTCCTTGTCCTTCGGCGTCTCCTGCCCCTGGAAGTTCCGGAACGACATGCCGCCGGCGCTTCCGAGGTTCTCGATCGGCAGTCCCAGATCCTTCATGAGGCCATCCACGAAGGCGACCTGGGTGCGATATTTCATGGCGGAATTGACGACGCGGTCCGTCATGTTGCCGCCGCCCGAACCACCCTCGGCAGCCCCGGCGGTCTCGGAGGGACTGTTGAGGCCGGGCAGGCCGTCGACCTGCAGGATCTTGATCGACTCGATGTTCTCCATCGGCTTGACGGTCTCGCGGATGATGCTCGGCAGGTTGCGGACGAGGTTCTCGTAGATGGCGCTGCGCCTGCTGGCGTCCGAGCGGGTGTTTTCGGACTCGTTGAGCATGCGCTGTCCGGCGGCGTCCTTGGCGTAGCGGACCTCGGCTGCGTTGGATTCGGCGATCTCGGCGAGCGCCCTGAGCTCTGTCGCCTCCTTTTCGGCCTTGGCCGAAGCGACGACGCGCTGGGCGTCGCGCTCGATTCTAGACGAGGACTGGATGAGCTCGACCCGCTTGATGCGTTCGGCCACTTCCTCTTCGCGGGCGCTGTTGATCTGCTCTTCCATCTCGACCTGCTTCTTCAGAGCCTCGGCGGCCTCGGTCTTCGCGTAGGCCTCCTCGATCGACTTGTTGATGACGGCGATGAGGCGTTCCTTGTCGACGATCTCGACCTCTTTCTGCTGCTCGATCTCGTATTTATCGACGAACTTGCGCGCGGCGATGCGCAACTCGTCGATCTGCCGGTTGGCGGCGATCGAGGCGTCCTGGATCTCCTGGAACGCCTTGGTCTCGGCGAGCTTGATCTTCTGGTTCTTCTCGATCTCGAGCTGGACGATCTCCTCGTCCACCCTCAGCCGCTCGACATCCACGTCGTAGCGTTTCTGGAGGCGAGCCTTTTCCTGATCGGCCTCGGCAAGCTCATTGCTGATGCGGACCTCTTTCGACTTCGCCACGGCCAGCAATTCGATCGCCTTGTCGGTCTCGATACGGTGCGCCTCGGTCTCGCGCTGCTTCTCCAGCCTGGCCTGGTCGACTTCGGCCGTGGACGTCGTCTCGATGATCGACAGCTCCTGGCGCGAGCGGATTTCCGACTCCTTCACATGCTGCTCGTTCTCAATCCGCTCCGCCTCGACTTCCCGGCGGTTCTGAATCCGCTGCATCTCCAGCTGCCGCCGCGACATGATCTCGGTCATTTCGGTCTCTTGCTGCTTCTTGATCTCCAGCGAGCGCACCTCCGACTGGGTGTTTATGCGTTCGGAATCGATCAGGCGATCCTTGGCGATGCGGATCCGCTCGGCCTCCTGCTCGCTGCGGATCCTGGCGTTCTGGATGCTGATCGTGGAGCTCGATCTTTCGGCCTCGATCTCGGCAAGCTGATTGGCTTTGCGGATTTCGATCGCCTGCGCCTGCTCGATGCGGGCGTATTCGAGGTCGCGCTCGATCTCCAGGGCCCGCTGCTCGGTCTCGAAATCCTTGAGCTTGATGCCGATCCGCGATTCGTTTTCGATGCGGTTGCGCAGCAGGCGCCGCTCCTCGATCTGCTCGGTCAGTTGCGTCAGACCTTCGGCATCGAACGCGTTCGAGGGATCGAACACCGAAATGTCGGTCTGGTTGAGGCTGGTCAGGGAGGCGTTCTCGAGCTCCAGGCCATTCGACCCGAGGGTCGTCGCCGCCAATGCGGCCACCTCATTCATGTAGCGGCCTCGGTTGGTGTGGATTTCGTCCATCGTCATCGTGGACGCGATGGCCGACATCGCATCGACGAACCGGCCCTGGACGATCTCCTTCAGCGCGGCCGGGTTCTGGGTGCGCTCGCCAAGGGTGCGGGCGGCGGTCGAGACGCCGGCTTCCGTCGGCACCACCCGGACGAAGAACTCGGCGATGATGTCGATGCGCATCTTGTTCCTGGTGATCAGGGACTGCTCGCCGAGCCTGCGGATCTCCACCGGGATCGCGTTCATGTCGACGCGCGTAATGTCGTGGACGATCGGAATGATCAGCGCGCCGCCGCCCATCACCACCCGCTCGCCGCCGAGGCCGGTGCGCACGAAGGACTGGTCCTTGGACGAGTGCCTGTACAGCCAATGCAGCAGATAGACACCGATCGCGATGATGATCGTTACGAGAATAACGACTGCAATCACATCTGAGCCATTCATGAGAATATCCTCCACTTAACCGCGGGCGCCGGGCATGCCGGCGCGAAGATTGACAGCCCTCAGAAACGCTCCTCGCCGGCGACGGCGAGGACGATCATCGAGACGGCGATGAGATTGACAAGATCGGCAATGGTATAGAGCACGATGACGGGCGCCACGTGGCCGGTGCCGATGACGACGTCCACGAAATGCAGGATCGGGTATATCGCCCAGCCGATCGTCATGATCAGCCTGATCCAGAAATAGCCGAGCCGGATCGGCCGCGTCGACTTGCCGACGGCATCGGCCATGGCGCCGAAATAAGACTCGCCAAGGATATAGAGCCAGAATGCGATCGACAGCAGCACGCCAAGGGTCGGGTTGAATATCCGCGCGTCGCCAAGATAGCGGGCAAGGACCATCAGGAGCGCCGCCGCCAGTGTCCGCCAGAACACGCCGACCGGTACTTTCCCGGCAATGCGCGCAAAGAAGAACAGCGATGCGACCTGCATCGGCTGGACGACGAACCAGGCGACATATCGGGAGGCGGCGCTGAGCTGCTGGCCCGCCAGCCAGATGTTGGAGGCCGCGTAATATTCAAGACCCGACGCCAAAAGGGCAACGCCTGAAAGCGCCAGCGGGACGCGCCACCGCTCGGAGGTCCATGTCAGGCCCAGCATGGCCAAGGCGGCCGTGGCGAACATGGCGAGGGTCGCGACGCTGAGCGCGGTGCTGACCACGGCGCTGGACTGAAAGAGTGTAGCAAACATGGGCTTTCCCTAGACCTGGGCTCTGATGTGAGGGGCGCGGCCGTAGAGCGCGACCATCGGCAGGATCAGAAGACCGAAGATGAATTGTTGCCATTCGTATTTGAGCCCGATGCCGATCAGGAAGGCGCTCAACACCTGCAGCACGAGAACACCGATCACGGTGTAGCCATAGCCACCGTAGCCGCCCATCAGCGACGTCCCGCCGATGACGACCGCGGCCAGGGTCGTGAAAAGATACTGATCGCCAACCCCGATGAAGCCGCCGCCGCTCCAGCCCAGAAGCAGGCATCCCGTCAGGGCGGCTGAAAAGCCGCTGATGGCATAGGCGATCGTCCAGTATTTGAACTCGGAAACGCCGATCAGCTTGGCCGAGCGGCGGTTCCCGCCGAGGGCGTAGATGTAACGGCCGAAGGCGGAGTAGCGCAGTCCGACGATAACGATGACAGCGATCGCGATCCACAGGAGAATGGTCGGCGGAACCGCGAGGCCGAAAGTGCGACCGTTCATGGCGGCGAGATTCTGCAGCCACTTGGGAACGGTGCCGAAGACGTTGCCGCCGAACGACGATCCTATGCTGGTCAGGATCTGGACGAGGCCCGCGATCGAGAAGCCCATCCCGAGCGTCAGGATCAGCGCCTGGCCCTGCAGGCGATAGGACAGGACGCCGTTGAGGAAGCCGAGGGCGGCGCCGATCACCAGCACGAACAGGACGGCCAGCCACGACGGAACACCGAGCCCGATCAGGAACAGAAGCCCGATGTTCGAGGAGCCGATCACGAACGGGATCGACAGGTCCAGGCCGCCGAGCAGCGCCACCAGCGTCTGCCCGACGCAGGCGATGCCGAGGAAGGCCGCGAACAGCAGTATCGCCTTGATGTTGGCGGCCGAGAGGAAACCGTTGATCGTGAAGGAACTGATCACGATCAGCGCCAAAAGCACGATCAGGCCGATAAAGGCGCTGCGGCCATGGGCGAAGCGGTTGCTGACCTTGAATGCAAAGACCAGGATCGCTTCAAGGAGCAGGAAGGCGATCAGGTTGCCGAGGGTGCGGAATGACGGGACCGTGGCGGTGATCAGCAGGTAGATGATCAGCATCACCGCCATGGTGACGATCAGCACCCGATTGCCGGACCAGACGCCGCCGACCCCGGCGGGCGCTGCATTGTCCGTCTCCGGGGACGGAGCGCGGGTCTCGAAGATGACGGCGACATAGTTGATCAGCCAGAACAGCACAGCCGCCAGGACGATCGTATAGAGGATCACGATCTGCGCGCTGATCCCCTGCCAGAAGCCAAGCCCGAAGCTGATCGCGGCAACGACGAATGTTGCGGCAAGGTTGAACCATACCACGGCGCGTGATCGCGGAACGAAAAGGCCGCCGCGTCCGCCCTCGCCGAACGTCTCACTCATGGCACGCTCCCCGAGGATTGTCCGGTCGCCGAAATCCCTGGAACGTGGCTTTGCTCGCCGACGACCACGAAGAGCAACAGGATGAGCGCCGAGACGAAGACATAGATGAAGGCGCCGAGGCGCACCGAAACGGCTTCAGCCACGATGACGCGGACCGTGAAGGTCAGCACGGCCAGCACGGCGGCGAAACCGAAGACGGTCTTCTGCAGCGGCGTCAGGTCGGGCAGGACCGGGCCGCTTCCCGACTGCATGATCGGCAGCAGCAGATAGCGGCTCATCACGTCCGCGTCGGGCTTCAAGGCGCCGTCGGCGACGGCCGCCACCGCATAGGTGTCGCGGGTGCTGACATAGAGCATGATGCCGACGACGACGCAGCCCAGGACCACAAAGGCCGCAAAGGGCGAAATGAAATAGAGGTATCGCCCGATGACCGGCACCAGCAGGGTCAGAAGCAGCGACAGGACGAGGATCAAGCCGTAGAACAGTTGCGTCACGAAGGCCTGGGTGGCGCCGAAGTTGAACGTGGCCAGGACGTAGCCGATGAGAAAGAGGTTGAGCGCCCCAAGC
>NZ_RZTO01000169.1:0-9356 GCF_003997225.1 Mesorhizobium sp. M2C.T.Ca.TU.002.02.1.1 | reverse complement strand
GTTCAGCATCATCGCCGTCGACCCGAACGGCAAGCGCGAGGACCTGAAAGGCGCCCAATGGTCGCTGGTCAAGGTCGAGCGCAACTATCAATGGTACCGTTCCAACAATTCCTGGAACTACGAGGCCGTGAACCTCACCAAGGCCGTCGCCAATGGCGCGGTCGACCTGAAGGCCGATGGCGAGGCGACCGTATCGCTCCCCGTCGACTGGGGCCGTTACCGGCTTGAGGTCGAGACCGCCGATCCGGATGGTCCCGCCACCAGCTATGAGTTCGATGCCGGCTGGTATGTCGCCTCGACCACCACCGAGACGCCCGACGGCCTTGAGATCGCGCTCGACAAGGACAGCTACGCCGCCGGCGAGGTCGCCAAGCTGAAGATCTCGCCGCATTTTGCCGGCGAACTCCTGGTCACCATCGGCGCCGAGAAGCTCTTGAAGACCGTTACCGCCTCGGTGCCGGCCGGCGGCAGCACCGTCGACATCCCCGTCGGCGACGACTGGGGCGCCGGCGCTTATGTCACGGCGACCTTGTTCCGGCCCGGCGACGCGCAGGAATCGCGCATGCCGGCCCGCGCCATCGGCATCCAGTGGTTGTCGGTCGATCCGGGCTCGAAGAAGCTGGCGGTTTCCCTGACACCGCCCGAAAAGACGATGCCGCGCCAGCAGCTGTCGATCCCCATTGCGGTCAACGGCGCGCAGGCCGGCAGCAACGCCTATGTGATGGTGGCTGCCGTCGATGTCGGCATCCTCAACCTCACCAACTACAAGGCGCCCGATCCGGAGGACTGGTTCTTCGGCCAGCGCATGCTGGGGCTGGAGATCCGCGACCTCTACGGACGCCTGATCGACGGCTCGCTCGGCGCCATGGGCAAGATACGCACCGGCGGCGACGGGGCGAACATGCAGGCGCAGGGCAGCCCGCCGACCGAAAAGCTGGTCGCCTTCTTCTCCGGCCCGGTCGAGCTCGATGCCAACGGCAAGGCGCGCGTCGACTTCGACATCCCGCAGTTCAACGGCACCGTGCGCGTCATGGCCGTCGCCTGGACCAAGGAGGCCGTCGGCCATGCCCAGACCGACGTCATCGTGCGCGATCCGGTGGTGATCACCGCAGGCCTGCCGCGCTTCCTGGCGCCGGGCGATGCGGCGACCATGCGCCTCGACATCGCCGACACCGATGGTCCGGCCGGCGATTATGCGCTCTCGGTCACCACGGCCGGGGATCTCACGACCGGCGACAAGCCCCTGCCCGAGAAGCTGACGCTCGCCCAGGGCAAGCGGCAGTCGCTCACCTTCCCGCTGGTCGCCAAGACCGCGGGCGACGCCTCGATCACCGTCAAGCTCGCGCACGCCGACGGCACGCAAGTCGAGCAGACGCTCTATCTGCCGGTGCGCCCGGCGCAGCTTCCGGTCACCAACCGCATGGTGGTCGACCTGAAGCCGCATGGCGGCTCGTTGCGCGTCGACAAGGAGCTGCTGGCGTCAAGCGTGCTCGACGGCGCTTCGGTCAGCGTCGGCGTCTCGCAGTCGTCCGCGCTCGACGTGCCGTCGCTGCTGATGTCGCTCGACCGCTACCCCTATGGCTGCGCCGAGCAGACCACCAGCCGCGCCATGCCGCTGCTCTATGTCAACGACATGGCCAAGAGCATCGGCATGGAGAGCGACCCGGACCTGCATCAGCGCATCCAGGACGCCATCTACAAGGTGCTCTCCTACCAATCGTCAAGCGGCAGCTTCGGCCTCTGGGGACCTGGCTCCGGCGATCTGTGGCTCGACGCCTATGTCAGCGAATTCCTGACCCGGGCGCGCGAGCAGAAGTATGATGTTCCCGCGCTTGCCATGAACCAGGCGCTGAACAACCTGCAGAACTCGCTTGGCTACGACCAGGACGTCCAGGACAAGGGCAGCGAGATCGCCTATGCGCTCTATGTGCTCGCCCGCAACAAGAAGGCCTCGATCGGCGATCTGCGTTATTACGCCGATACCCAGATCGAAGCCTTCTCCAGCCCGATGGCCGTCGCCCAGTTGGCGGCGAGCCTGGCGCTCTACGGCGACACGCAGCGTTCGGAAGCCACCTTCCAGACGGCGCTCAGGCTGGCACAGTCGGAGACCGACTATGACTGGTACCGCTCGGACTACGGCTCGCGGCTGCGTGACGGCGCGGCGTTGCTGGCGTTGGCGGCGGAATCGAAGCCTGTGCCCAGCATCATGCCGCAGCTGATCAAGCTGGTGGGCGTGGCGCGCGCCGACGCCCGCTGGACGAGCACGCAGGACGAATCCTGGATGCTGCTTGCCGCGCGGGCGCTGAAGGAAGGCAATGATTCCATCTCGCTTTCCGTCAACGGCGCGCCGCATTCGGGCGGCTACTCCGACCAGGTCGCCGGCAGCGACCTCGTCGACAGCCCGCTCACCATCGCCAACACCGGCGCGACGCCGCTGCAGGCGGTGGTGACCGCGGTCGCCGCGCCGGTCGATCCGCTGCCGGCCGGCGGCGACGGCTTCACCATCGATCGCACCTACTACAAGCTCGACGGCACCGCGGCCAATGTCACCGAGGCCAAGCAGAACGAGCGCTACGTGGTCGTGCTCAAGGTCTACGAGCGGAACAAATGGCCGTCGCGGCTGCTGATCACCGATCTGTTGCCGGCCGGCTTCGAGATCGACAATCCGAGCCTGGTTTCCAGCGCGCAATTGTCGAACTTCTCCTGGCTGGCGCAGACCGACGCCGCGCATCTGGAGTTCCGCGACGACCGCTTCGTCGCCGCCTTCAATCCGAACGAAGGCGACGGCGACCGCAACATCACGCTGGCCTATGTCGTGCGCGCCGTGACACCGGGCACCTACACCCATCCGGCGGCGACGGTGGAAGACATGTACCGGCCGCAATACTCGGCCCGTACCGCCACCGGCGTGATGGAGGTCAAGGCGGACTAGCAAGGTCGCCGGTTTAGCCTTCTCCCCGTCCCCATACGGGGAGAAGGTGCCGGCAGGCGGATGAGGGGCAGCACCATGCTCTCCAGAAAATTCCTCAGACGAACCGCAATCGCAGGCGCCTGCCTCGCCGGCTTCGCGGCCGCGTCGATCGCCGCGCTCCGAGAACTCGACCGCGCCTTCCCGCCGCCGCTGCCGGTAAGGCTGACGGTCTCGACGGAGGTCCAGGACCGCGACGGCCAGTTGCTACGCGCCTTCGCCACGCCGGACGGCTACTGGCGGCTCGAAACCCGCCTCGACCAGGTCGACAAGCAGTTCGTCGACATGCTGGTGGCCTATGAAGACAAGCGCTTCTGGGATCACCGCGGCGTCGACATCCTGGCGTTGTGCCGCGCCGCCGGCCAGCTCGTCACCAGCGGCCATATCGTGTCAGGCGGCTCGACCTTGTCGATGCAGCTTGCCCGGCTCATCGAGCCGCGCGACAGCCGCAGCCTCGGCTCCAAGCTCAAGCAGATGCTGCGCGCCATCCAGATCGAGCGGCGGCTCTCCAAGCAGGAAATCCTCGAACGCTACCTGACGCTGGCGCCCTATGGCGGCAATCTCGAAGGCGTGCGCGCCGCCTCGCTCGCCTATTTCGGCAAGGAGCCGAAGCGGCTTACCGTTTCGGAAGCCGCTCTTCTGGTGGCGCTGCCGCAATTGCCGGAAAAGCGCCGTCCCGACCGCAATCTCGGCATCGCGCACGCCGCGCGCGACCGCGTGCTGACCCGCATGGTCTCGGCCGGCCTGCTCGGCGAACGCGAAGCTGCCCGCGCCGCGCTGGACGATGTTTCCGGCCTGCGCAGAAAACTGCCGGCGCTGGCCGCGCATGCTTCCTATGCCATGCTGCCCAAGGCCGTACCCGGCAAGCCGCTGCAGCTCACCATCCGCAAAAGCGTGCAGCAGGGGCTGGAGCAGGTGGCAAGGGATGCCGCCAGGAAGCTCGGCCCGAAACTCTCCGTCGCCATGGTCATGGCCGATGCGCGCACCGGCGACATCCTCGGCGAGGTCGGCTCCGCCAATTTCTTCGACGCCAGCCGCTCCGGCTGGATCGACATGACCAAGGTGGTGCGCTCGCCCGGCTCGACGTTGAAACCTTTCATCTACGGACTTGCTTTCGAGCAGGGGCTGGTGGCGCAGGAGATGATCATCGAGGACAGTCCGGCCGACTTCGGTGGCTACCGTCCGAAGAATTTCGACATGGGCTACCAGGGCGATGTCTCGATCCGCCAGGCCCTGCAATTGTCGCTCAACGTGCCGGCGATCCGCGTGCTCGACGCCGTCGGTCCGGCGCGGCTGACGGCGCGCTTCCGCCAGGCCGGCGTCAACCCGATCCTGCCGGTCAACGAAGCGCCCGGCCTGGCGATCGGACTTGGCGGCGTCGGCGTGACCTTGCGCGACCTGGTGCAGCTCTATACGGGGCTCGCCAATGGCGGCAAGATGCACACGCTGCATGACGGCACCGAGCCGGCCGATGCCGAGCGCACCACCGCCACCATCCTCGACGACCAGGCCGCCTGGCAGATCAACGACATCCTGTCCGGCGTGAAGCCGCCGGAAGGCGCCATGCAGCGCGGCATCGCCTACAAGACCGGCACCTCCTACGGCTATCGCGATGCCTGGTCCGTCGGCTTCGACGGCCGTTACGTGCTGGGTGTGTGGGTTGGCCGCGCCGATGCAAGCCCCGTCCCCGGCCTGTCGGGCTATGTCTCGGCGGCACCCATCCTGTTCGAAGGCTTCGTCCGTTCCGGCCTTGCCAGCGTGCCGCTGTCCGGCCGGCCGCCTGGCGTCTTCAACCCCCGGCGCGAGGAACTGCCGGTGACGCTCGCCCGCTTCGGCGCCGGATCGGACGGGCTGGTGCAAGCCACCGCCACCGAGCCCGCGCCGACCATCGTCTTCCCGCCCAATGGCGCCCGCGTCGATCTCGGCACCAACTCCGCCGACGCCACGCCGCTGGTGCTGAAGCTGCAGGGCGGCCGCGCGCCGTTCCGCTGGCTCGCCAACGGCAAGCCGCTCGCCGGCATCGACCGCCGCCGCACCGCGACCTGGCAACCCGACGGCACCGGCTATTCGACGCTGACCGTGATCGACGCGGCAGGACGGGCGGCGAGCGTGAAGGTTTTCGTTGAGTAGGATGCGGCAAGCGGTTCAGGGGATTGCGCTTCTTAATGCTTCGGGGCAAGAAATTTCTGGCCTGATGTATGGCGTGAGGCCCCCCTCTCTGGCCTGCCGGCCATCTCCCCCTCAAGGGGGGAGATCAGCAGCTTCGCTGCCTTCGCCAATTTTCAACGTTAGAAAGATAGAGCCGGCGCCGAAGCCGCCAATCTCCCCCCTTGAGGGGGAGATGCCCGGCAGGGCAGAGAGGGGGGCCTCGCGCCGACCTCTATTGGGAGCATTCTTCGCGGCGCTTGCGCTGGCAATCGCTCTCCCCGCCCGTGCCAACCCCCTCCCCGCAGGCTTCGTCAGGCTCGCCGATATCGATCCGACCATCCGCCAGGACATCCGCTACGCCGGCCTCGAAAATTTCCTGCACCGCAAGGCCGACGGCTATGAGGCGCCGGTCTGCATCCTGACCGCGCAGGCGGCGAAGGCGCTGTCCAACATCCAGAAAGCCATCACCGCCAAGGGCCTGACGCTGGTCGTCTTCGACTGCTATCGCCCGGCGCGCGCCGTCGCCGACATGGGCAGTTGGACGAGAGAAGGCGGCCCGCCGGATCCGCAATGGTATCCGACCGTCGAGCGCGGCGATCTGATCGCCAAGGGCTATGTCGGTGAGTTGTCCAGCCATTCGCGAGGCTCGACGGTCGACCTCGCCATCGCCGAGACCGGCAAGAAAAGCTCCATACACCCGGCCTGCGGCGCGCCGGACGGCGGCGCACTCGACTTCGGCACCGGTTTCGACTGCTTCGATCCGATGAGCGAGACGGCGCACCGCCCTCTTCCCGCCGAAGCGGCAACGAACCGCAGGATGCTGCTTGCCGCCATGCGTGCCGCCGGCTTCCGCAACTATGCGCGCGAATGGTGGCACTTCACCCTGGCCAAAGAACCTTTTCCAAAACAGCGCTTCGATTTTCCGGTCACCGCCAATTAAGGCGTACCCGAGGCTTGCCCTGCACCCGACCGTTTCTAATTAGCTCGGCTGATGAGGAGCCGTGCGGCCAGCGCATAGGAAATCATTTCCTCAACCAGTCCAATCACGGCGAAAAATTGCTTCGAGGAGGCGAAAAAGGCAACATTCAATGCATCTAAATTCTATAAACTCGGTAGAGTTCGCAGCAGTTCAACGGAGGCGGGAATGACCAAACCTCATTTCAGGAAACTGCTCGGCGCGCTGGTCGCCACATCTGTCCAGTTCGGCACGCTCGGTTTCGCGTTTGCCGACACGACCATTCTGAATGTGTCCTACGACCCGACACGTGAACTCTATAAAGCCTATGACGAGGCGTTTGCCGCGCACTGGAAAGCGGAGACCGGCGAAACCGTAACCATCCAGCAGTCGCATGGCGGATCCGGCGCGCAGGCCCGGGCGGTGATCGATGGCCTCGACGCCGACGTCGTGACGCTGGCGCTCGAAGGCGACATCAACGCCATCGTCTCGAAGACAAAGAAGATCAGCCCGGACTGGCGTACGAAGTTCGAGAACAACTCGGCGCCTTACACCTCGACCATCATCTTCCTGGTGCGCAAGGGCAATCCCAAGGGCATCCACGACTGGAGCGATCTGGTGAAGGACGGCGTCCAGGTGATCACCCCGAACCCGAAGACGTCCGGAGGCGCGCGCTGGAACTACCTTGCCGCCTGGGCCTATGCGAACGCCAATGACGGCAACGACGAAGCCAAGACTAAGGCGTTCGTCGGCAAGCTTTATGCGAACGTCCCCGTCCTCGATACCGGCGCGCGCGGTTCGACGGTGACCTTCGCGCAGAAGGGTCTGGGCGACGTGCTGATCGCCTGGGAGAATGAAGCCTATCTCGCGCTCGACGAATTCGGCGCCGACAATTTCGACATCGTCTACCCGCCGACCTCGATCCTGGCAGAGCCGCCGGTCGCCGTCGTCGACGCCAATGTCGATGCCAAGGGCACGCGCAAGGTCGCGGAGGCCTATCTGAGCTGGCTCTATTCCAAGGAAGCCCAGACCATCATCGCCAAGAACCACTATCGCCCGGCCAAGCCCGACCTGGTGCCGGCCGAGGACCTTGCCAAGCTCCCGGCAATCAAGCTGGTCACCATCGACGACCCGCAATTCGGCGGCTGGAAGAAAGCGCAGCCTTACCATTTCGGCGATGGTGGTATATTCGACCAGATCTACAAGCCGGCGCAGTGAAGCCGGACGGCCGGTGAGCCTCGGGCATGCCGGCCGAATGCGACTGCGCAAAGCCATTCTGGTTTGAATAGAAGGGACGATCCAGAACAGCATGACCACAGCACCCGCCAAAGCGGGGTGGCGATTCAGGCAGCCGAGTGTCATTCCGGGCTTCGGATTGACGCTCGGCTTCTCGCTTGCCTACCTCACGCTCATCATCCTCATCCCGCTTTCGGGCCTGGTCTGGCGTTCGGCCGCGCTCGGCTGGGCCGATTTCTGGGCGATCGTCGTCGACCGGCGCACCCTCAACGCGCTGAAGATAAGCTTCGGCACGGCCTTCCTGGCGGCTGTGGTCAATGTCGTGTTCGGCACCGTCGTTGCGTGGGTGCTGGTCCGTTACCGTTTCCCCGGGCGCCGCATCGCCGACGCGATGGTCGACTTGCCCTTTGCCCTGCCCACGGCCGTCGCCGGCATCGCGCTCACCACGCTCTATGCGCCGAATGGCTGGATCGGCCATCTCCTGATGCCGCTCGGCATCAAGGTCGCCTACACGCCGCTCGGCATCGTCATCGCGCTGGTGTTCATCGGCCTGCCCTTCGTCGTGCGCACCGTCCAGCCGATCATGGAAGAGCTCGACAAGGAGGTCGAGGAAGCGGCCGCCACATTGGGCGCCAACCGCTTCCAGATCATCACCCGCGTGCTTTTCCCCGGCCTGGCGCCGGCGATCATCACCGGCTTCTCACTCGCCTTCGCGCGCGGCGTCGGCGAATACGGCTCGGTCATCTTCATCGCCGGCAACCTGCCCTTCAAGTCCGAGATCGCGCCGCTTCTGATCGTCATCCGGCTCGAGGAATACAATTACGAGGCGGCGACCGCGATCGCCGCGATCATGCTGGCGCTGTCCTTCGTGATGCTTCTGGTCGTCAATCTCGTCCAGACATGGAGCCGCAAGCGCTATGGCTGATCCCGAGATCAAATCCTACGAGCCGCATCACGAGAGCCAGTCGGCCGCGGTGACCGAAAGCCGGCCCGTCAAGGCCGTGCTGATGGCAATCGCCCTGGCCTTCCTCGCCGTCTTCCTGCTTTTGCCGCTGATCGTCGTCTTCCACGAGGCGCTTGCCAAAGGCATCGGCGCCTACACGGAAGCCCTTTCCAGCCCCGACACGCGCTCGGCCATCCGCCTGACCTTGCTGGTGGCGGCGATCTCGGTGCCGCTGAACGTCATCTTCGGCATCTCGGCCGCTTGGGCGATCGCCAAGTTCGAATTCAAGGGCAAGGCGTTTCTGACAACGCTCATCGACCTGCCCTTCTCAGTCTCGCCGGTCATTTCCGGCCTGGTCTATGTGCTCCTCTTCGGCGCGCAGGGACTGCTAGGCGCCTGGCTGAAGGCGCATGGCATCGTCATCCTTTTCGCCGTGCCCGGCATCGTGCTGGCTACCATTTTCGTCACTTTCCCCTTCGTCGCGCGCGAGCTGATCCCGCTGATGCAGGAACAGGGCAATGGCGACGAGGAGGCGGCGCTTTCGCTGGGTGCCAGCGGCTGGCAGGCCTTCTGGTATGTGACGCTGCCCAACGTCAAATGGGGACTGCTCTACGGCGTGCTTCTGTGCAATGCGCGCGCCATGGGCGAGTTCGGCGCGGTCTCGGTGGTGTCGGGCCATATACGCGGCCTCACCAACACCATGCCGCTGCATGTCGAGATCCTCTACAACGAATACAACGCCGTCGGCGCCTTTGCCGTCGCTTCGCTGCTCGCCGGCCTGGCGCTGGTGACGCTGGTCTTGAAAACGCTTCTCGAGATGCGCTACGGCGCCGAGATCGCCGCGACACGCGGACACTAGATGCATGTCACCCAAAAGTGCGTAGCGGTTTTGGGATAATGATATGCATCAACGAACTGAGGGATCTGCATGGAAGTTCGCGTCGTCAATGTGCGCAAGGAGTTCGAGCGGTTTCCGGCGCTCCATGACGTGTCGCTCGACATCAGGTCCGGCGAGCTGATCGCGCTGCTCGGGCCGTCCGGCTCCGGTAAGACGACCCTGCTGCGTCTGATCGCCGGTCTGGAGCGCCCGACCAAGGGCGCCATCT